>DAHUXU010000230.1 GCA_027307005.1 Gemmatimonadota bacterium | reverse complement strand
TGATTCGAGCAGCGTCTCGGGAATCGCACCGCAGTTGACGGCGACGAACGACTTGTCGGCGCGCGGGCCTTCGTCGTGGACGAGACGCGCGATCAACTCTTTCCCGGTACCGCTTTCGCCGGTGATCAGGACCGTTGACGGGTGACGCGCGACTTTGCGAGCGACGGCGATGGCGGAGAGCAGCGTTGGGCTTCGCCCGATCATGGGCCCGCCGCGCATGGTCGAAAGTTCTTCCTCCAACCGCTCGACTTTGGCGCGGAGCTTCTCGCGCTCGGCTGCCTTACGGACGCAGAGAATGACTTCTTCGGCGCGAAACGGCTTCTGGATGTAGTCGTAGGCGCCGCGCTGCATGGCGGCGATCGCGGTATCGGCGTCGCCGTATGCGCTCATCGCGATGACCAGCCCGCGGCCGTGCTGCGCTTCGTAACGCTCGAGGAACTCGAGGCCGCCCATCGTGGGCATGCGCAGGTCGCAGAGGACGAGGTCCGCATCGCTGCTCGCGAGTGTTTCGAGCGCTTCGGCGGCGTGGCTTGCCGTCGCGGTGTCGAAGCCTTCTGCGCCGAGAATGCGATCGAGCGTTTGGCGGAGTCCCGGCTCGTCGTCGACGATGAGAATCTTCACGACGCCGGCTCGAGCGGCAGGATGTCGGTGGCCAGATCGTCGGACGGCTCTTGCAACGGCACGGGGAAATAGATCACGAATGCGGCGCCGCCCTCGCGCGCTTCGCGCACCCACACCGTTCCGCCGAGGCCCTCGACGATCCGTGCGACGATGGCGAGACCGAGGCCGGTTCCCTTGCCCGGTTCCTTCGTGGTGAAAAACGGGTCGAAGACGCGCTCGGTCTCGCTCCACGGGATTCCGGGACCGCTGTCCGCGACGACCAACGTGATCACTTCACGCAGTTCGCCAACGGAGCGCAGCCAGGCGCGGACGCGAGCGTTAGGCTGGCGGTCGATCGCGATCGCCGCGGCGTCCTCGCGCCGCCGATCTCCGGCTTCCGTGATGTCGACGAAGGGAATGCATTCCGAGATGACGCTGACCGTGCCGCCGCCGCTCATCGCATCGACGGCGTTGAGCAGAAGATTGACCATCACCTGTTCGAGCTCGTGCGCATCGCCCGTGAGGGGCGGCAGCTGGTCGCTGAGCGTGAGGGTGAGGCGGCTCTGGCGGAGGGCGCCTTGATCGGTGAGCATCTCGGCGACACGACACACGATGGCGTTGAGATCGACCGGTTCGAGGCTGCGGTGGCGGGGACGCGCGTAGTCGAGCATGCCGCGCATGATGCGGTCGATGCGCGCGCTCTCGCGTTCGATCCCGGCGATGGCGTCGGCGGCGTCGGCGCTGCCGTTCATGCTGCGGCGCAGCAAGTGGGCGTAGCCGTCGATTGCGCCTAACGGGTTGCCGATCTCGTGCGCCACGCCTGCCGCCAACCGTCCGACCGAGGCGACCTTTTCGAGGTGTCCGTGTTGGGCTTGCTCCTCGAGCAGGCGGCTGGTCATGCGGTTGATGCTGCGCGCGAGGCGGGCGAGCTCGATGGTCGACCCGTGCGGGACGCGGCGTGTGAGGTCGCCATTGGCGATGGCCTCGGTAGCCTCGACGACGCGGTCGATGGGATCGAGGACGAGTCCCTGCACCTTGTAGGCGCCAAAGGCAACGAACACCACGACGTCGGCGATGATCAGCAGCGCGAGGTAGAGCGCGCCGTGGCGGCTCATGACGAGATCGCGGAGCACGATCACGTTGAGCGCCGCGAGGGACAGCGCCGCCGTGCTGAGCACGGCGAGACTGAGAATCATCTCCGCCTTGAGCGAGGTGAAGGCGCTGAACCGCGCCGCGCGGCGGCCGGACGTGCGTTCGGCCCGAGAGGTCACTCGGCGACTCCGTACCGCGAGAGCTTGCGGTAGAGCGTCGACGGATCGATGCCTAACACCTCGGCGGCGCGGCTCTTATTGCCTCCTTCACTCTGGAGCACCCACATGATGTAGGCGCGTTCGATGACGTCGAGGGTTGGGTTGGCGGCGGTCTCGTGTGTCGTGACGAGCGGCTCGGATCGGCGCTCGGTGATGCGCTCGGGCAGGGCGGCGACGTCGATCGTGTCGCCGTCGCTCAGAATGACGGCGCGTTCGAGCGCGTTCTCCAGCTCGCGCACGTTGCCGGGCCAGGCGTAGGTCTGCATCGCATCGAGCGCGGCGTCCGTTAGGCGCTTGGGCTCCGCCGCCCGCTGTTGTGCGGCGCGGTGGAGGAAGGCATCGATGAGCAGCGGGATGTCGTCGCGCCGCGAGCGCAGCGGCGGCAAGTGGAGCGCGAAGACATTGAGACGGTAGAACAGGTCGCTGCGGAACGCTCCGCGCTTCATCTCTTCCTCGAGATCGCGGTTGGTGGCGGCGAGCAGGCGCGTGTCGATCGGCACCGCTTCGGTGCCGCCAACCGGGATGACTTCGCGCTGCTGGAGCACGCGCAGCAGCTTGACCTGCGTGGACGGCGTCGTCTCGCCGATTTCGTCGAGGAAGAACGTGCCACCGCCGGCGGCGGTGAAGAGGCCCGATTTGTCCTTCATTGCTCCGGTGAACGAGCCTTTCACGTGGCCGAACAACTCGCTCTCGAGGAGGCTCTCCGGCAGCGCGCCGCAGTTGATGGAGAGGAACGCGCCGGACGCACGCGCGGACAACTGATGGATGTAGCGCGCAACCACTTCTTTGCCCGTGCCCGACTCGCCCTGAATGAGAACGGTGGACTCGGTCGGCGCGACGGTTTCGGCCAGGCGGAGCACGGAGAGCCAGGCTTTGCTTCGCCCAACGGGCTGATTCGCGCCGTTGCGATCGCGGCGGCTGATTTCCTGGCGGAGCGACCGGTTTTCGACGCGCAGCTGGCGGTGCTCGGCGGCGCGACGAAGAATTGCGACGATGTCGCCGTTGACGAACGGCTTTTGGATATAGTAGTAGGCGCCTTCGTTGACCGCCTGGATTGCCGAACGAAGATCGGCCTGGGCCGTCATGAGAATGACGGGCAGGTCGGGATCCTTGGCGCGAGCCGCCGAGAGGATCTCGAGGCCGGTGACGCTCGGCATGCGCACGTCGGTGATGACGATATCCGGTGCGAGGGCGGCGATCTGGTCGAGGCCCTGCTTGCCGCCTAACGCAACGTGCGGGGTGAAGCCTTCGTTCTTGAGGAGGATGCGAAGGGTCTCGAGGATTCCGGTCTCGGCGTCGACGACGAGCACGCGTGGCTTGACGACCTGGGTGGATGTCATGCGGCCTCGGCGCCGGCGGGTTGTGGCAAGGGAAGCAACACCGTGAAGCGCGTGCCGCGCTTGCCGGTATCGAGGAGCACGCACCCGCGATGTGCTTCGATGGCGCGGTGCACGATGGGCAGGCCGAGGCCGGTGCCGCCTGGCTTTGTCGTAAAGAATGGATCGAACACGCGGTCCTTGATTGCGGCCGGGATGCCGGGGCCGACGTCGGTCACGCGCAGGGCGACCGCGCCGTCGCGGAACGTCACGCCGGGTGGCACCTTGTCGCGAGAGAGCGAGCGGATCTCGACGCCGACGCGACCGTTGTCGGGCGACGCCTGAATCGCGTTGAGCGTGATATTGAAAATCGCGCGATGCAGCAGATCTTCATCGCCTTCGACATAGACCGGCTCACGCGGCGGCTGATACACGACGGCGATGCCGCGCGTGCAATCGGGGTGCGAGGCAGCGAGTCCTGTCGCGGTGCGCGCGACTTCACCGATGTCGACCATATCGCCGCGGGTCTTGCGGACACGCGCGAAATCCAGGAACTCGGTGAGAAGCCGGGCGAGCCGATCGGATTCGCGAACAATGAGTGTGCCTAACGTGCGCTCGTCATCGGTGGCCCGGGGCGCGCGGGCCAGCTGCTCGACGGCGCTGCGAATCGACGCGAGCGGATTCTTGATCTCGTGCGCGAGCGATGCGCTCAGCTCGGCGACGCCCTCGAGTCGTTCGGCGCGGAGCCGGAGCTCTTCGAGCCGCTTGTTGTCGGTGATGTCCTGAAAGATCGCGGTGGCCGAGAGCGACGCGTCGTCGCCGTCCGCGTCGAGGATCGTCGTGGTAAAGCCGATCGGGAACGATCGGCTCGCCTGCGTGATCACCGCCTCGCCGCGTGTGACGCGTTCGCCATCGGCGAGAGCGTGATCGAGCGCCTCGGCAAGGGCGGGGCAGACAGTGGCGATGGCGTCGCTCACCGGGCGGCCGGCCGCAGTCTCGTGGTCGAAGCCGAGGAGCGCCCCGGCGGCAGGATTGGCAAACAGCAACCGCCGTTGGGCGCCGATGGTAACGATCCCGCTGCGGATGTTGCGGAGAATGTCTTCCGCCTGCAGTCGGGCCAGGGCGAGTTGGGCTTCCAGTTCTTCGCGGTCGGTGCCGGCCTCTTTGAGGCGCGCGCTCAAGTACGCGACACCCAGCGCGGCGCCGGCGAACACGGCCAGTTGCAGCATCATCCCGACGTCCATGGCGCCCGTGCGCGAGATGATGACGTCGGCGATGTAGCACGAGATGCCGAGTGCCGCGATGAGCAGACCGCCCCCCGCCGGAAGCAGCAAGGAGGCGCCGGCGGTGACCAGGATGTAGAGGGCGGCGAACTGCGACAGCTGTCCACCGGTGACGTGCACGACGGCTGTCACGAGCGCGACGTCGAACACGGCTTGCAGATAGAAAAACGCTCGGCCCGTTGGGCGTCGCGTTTGCGACTCGTACCAGCGGGATATCGCCGTCACGGTGATGGCGGCGACGACGGCGAGCGAGGCGATGAGCGTGACGCGTGCTTCGGCGGCTTGCCATGCGAGCACCGCGGCGACGAAGATCGCGGAGGCGAGCGAGAGGCGGCCGATGTAGATCCACCGGAGGACGCGGCGCTGGTCGAGCATCGTTATGGTCGAGTGGGTCGGCGGTCGAGGCGCGCGTCCGTCTTGTGCAGACGGGATCTGGGCCGGGCGTCTGTGGCGAAATGAGAGGCCGACTTAGCGCGACGCCTGGCGTTTTGCTATATCTTCGACGACTGCCTCTGCCAAGGAGTTACGTGGCCGCGCCACCCGACGACCTCACCGCGGGCGCCATTCTCATCCGGCTGCTCGCGGTCCTGCTGCTCGTGCTCGCCAATGCCTTTTTCGTCTCGGCGGAGTTCGGATTGGTGGGGGCACGGAGGAGCCGGATCGACGCGTTAGCCAGCCGCGGCGACCGGCGCGCGAAGGTCGTGCAAGAGACGCTCAAGCATCTCGATCTCTACATCTCGGCGACCCAGCTCGGGATCACGCTGGCGTCCCTCGCGCTCGGCTGGATCGGCGAGGCGACGATGGCGACGGTGATCGACCGGTGGCTCCGCGCGTTCGGGTACGTGCCGTCGCCGACGGTGACGCACAGTGCGGCCGCGGTGACGAGCGCGTTCATCATCATCACGTTCCTGCACATTGTGTTAGGTGAGCTCGCGCCGAAGTCCATGGCGCTGCTGAATCCCGAAGGCGTGAGCCGATGGGTGGCGCTGCCGCTGCGATTTTTCTCGACGGTCATGCGTCCGTTCATCGCGCTGCTCAACGGCGCGGCGAACGCGTTTCTCCGATTGCTCGGCTTGCACACGGTGGAGGAGACCGCGCGCGTGCACTCGCCCGAGGAGCTGCGGCTCCTCGTCATGCAGGCGCGAGCACACGGAATTCTCGACGAGAGCGACACGCAGATGTTGGCCGGCGTGTTCGACTTTCACAACAAGAAGGCGCGCGATGTCATGCGGCCGAGGACTGAGGTGGTGGCGCTGCAGGTGG
>DAHUXU010000251.1 GCA_027307005.1 Gemmatimonadota bacterium | reverse complement strand
GCGTCCGCCAAACTATCACCTGCCAACAAACGGGAAAAGTAGGTCGCGCCCCAGACGTCGCCGCATCCGGTGGGATCGCCCTGCGGCACGACGTAGGGCGGCGCGACGAGCGCGGTGCGAATGGGGCCGGCCGGCGAGCCGATCGATGGACGCCGCGCGCAATCGTCGATGCGATTGAATGCGGCATCGGTGAAGTACACGGCGCCGCGGCTCCCGAGCGTGACGACGAGGCAGCGAACGCCACAGGAGAGCGCGGTGGCAGCGAGCTCCATCGGATCCGCGGCCATCATCGTGACCTCGTCTTCGTTCACCTGCAAGAGGTCGAAGCAGCGACACCAGTCGGCGACGCGGTCGAGCGGCTGCAGCGCGCGCCACCCGGTCGGCAGCACCGACATGACGAGCATGTGCAGATCACAGTAGATCGGTCCGCGGAAGTGCTGCCTGATGAGCTGGCAGGTTTCGAGGTCGAGCTCCCACCCGCTCAGAAAATTGATGTAGAGCGCGTCGAGGTCGGTGAGCAGGGGCTTGAGCCCGAGCCAGTTCCAGCCCGGGATGCCGCCCGTGAGGCGTTCCGAGCGCCGCTCGCTGGTCTCGTAGCGCAGCTCGACGCGGTTGTTGGGGTAGGGCACCTCGATGAGCGATGCGTTAGGCGACGTGTGACGCAGCGTCCCCATGAATTCGCGGGCGCGCCCAACGAGGTCGTGCCCGACTTTGATGAGCGGCACGATCTGCCAATTGTCGGCGAGCGCGGCATCCAGTCCGCTGAGCGCGTAGGTGATGCCGCCCCACTCCTCGACCGGCGCGTCGCGAGGGTCGCGGCCGTAGATCGTGTCCCAGACGAACGTGCCGATGACGCCAAGGGACGCGGCGCCGTTCGCCCGCGGTGTCATACTTCGCCTAACTTTTGCTGCTTGAACGTCGCCACGGCGCCCACGACGCCGGCGGTTCCCTCGAGTGCGCCGGGCACGATGCGGCACGCAGCCACGGCGGGGCGGAATGCACGGCGCTTGACTTCGGCGCGGAGCGGCTCGAACAGGCGGTCGCCGGCGCGGGTGACGCCGCCGGTGATGACGACGACGTCGGGGTTGACGGTGTTGAGCAGGTTTGCGATGCCGGTGCCGAGGAACCGCGCCGTGTCGCGCACCACTTCGAGCGCGAGCGCGTCGCCGCGGTGCGCGGCTTCGTACACCGTGGCGGCGGTCAGGAGATCGAGGTCGCCCTTCACCATTTTGTGCAGCGCCGACACTTCGTCGCGCTCGAGCGCCTCTCGCGCGCGGAGCGCGATGGCCGGACCGGACGCGTACGCCTCGAGGCAGCCGTAGTTGCCGCATCGGCAATAGCGGCCCGTCGAGTCGATGGTGGTGTGGCCAATTTCGCCGGCGACGTCCGACGAGCCGTGATACAGCTTTCCGTCGATCACGATGCCGCCGCCGATGCCGGTGCCGATGGTGATCCCGACCACATTGCGGCCGCCCTGCGCGGCGCCACGCCACCATTCGCCGAGCGTGGCGCAGTTGGCGTCGTTATCGAGGGTCGCGGGGAGACGGATGCGATCCGAAATCGCGTCGCGCAACGGGAAGTCGCGCCAACCCAGGTTGGGCGCGACCACCACGACGCCGCGCTCGCGGTCTAACGGACCGGGCGCGCCAACACCGACGCCGAGGAAGTCGTGCGGCTTGGCGTCGTGTTCGGCGATGACGTCGGAGATCACTTGCGCGATCATCGACACGATGCGATCGACGACTGCTTCCGATCCGCGCTCGGCGTGCGTCGGCTCGGAGCGAATGGCGAGCTCGCGACTGCCGTCCTCGGGCATCGCGCCGACGACGATGTTCGTGCCGCCCAGATCGACGCCGAGGATGTAGCGACTTCGGGCTTTGGTCATGGCGGTGCGCGAAGAGGGTTGGCCGGCGGGTCTCGCGAAAAGTAAGCGGAAACAAGCCGTGTTGTTCGTCTAATTAGGAGAGGTCGTATGTTGATACGGACAAGACGGCTGGAGGTGCTATGATCGCAGCAGTGGGGTGTCTGCTCATCGCGCTCGCGTGCCAAGACGTCGAACGGGTCGCGGTTCCACCCAGAACGCCTGCAACCGCGCACGCTCTGGCGGGACCTCCTGTCGTACTCGCCGTCACGTGCACAGTCACGCGCAGCTCAAGCGCGATTTCATGCACGCCCGCAACAGCACGTCGTGGAGCTGGTGCTAGCGGAAATGTGATCCTCGCTCCAACTGGTACCTACGTGCA
>DAHUXU010000211.1 GCA_027307005.1 Gemmatimonadota bacterium | reverse complement strand
GTGAACGACCGGTTCACCGGCGCTTCGATGTGGATGATGCCATCCGGCGTGTGCGTGTGCAGCCAGTACAGGCAGGGGACGTCGCGCGGCCGGCCCACGTCGTACGGCACGCCCACCGCTTTCCCGTGATCGTAGATCGCCAGGTGCTGGTGAATGTGGATGCGCTGTCCCTCGAGCGCGTCGCACGCGATGCCATCGATGGGCTGGCCGCGCGGGTGCGCGTACTGCGCCGACGCGGACACCGTGACCAGCGAGGCGAGCGCGAGCGCGCCCAGGAACGGGAGGCGGACAATCATGGCATCGATGGGATTCGAGGGAGAGCCGTCAGGCCGAGTGGCGGGTCATCGACGGACGTCGGCGTCGAGCGCGGCGCGGAGCGATGCGACGAACGCCGCCGCCGCATCCACGCTCTCCTCCGCGTGTCGAACGAGCGCGCTGCCCACCGCGATGCCATCGGCCAGGCGTCCAATGGCCACCGCCTCCTCGGGGCGAGCGATGCCGAAGCCGACACAGATCGGCAGCGACGCGGCGGAGCGGAGGCGAGCGATCGTGGCCGGCAGGTCGGCAGCAATGTCGTCCCGCGCGCCGGTGACGCCTAACCGACTGATGAGATACACGAACCCGCTGCCGTGTCGCGCGATGTCGGCCATGCGGTCTGCGGGCGTCGTCGGCGCCACCAGCCGAATGAACGCGAGCGGTCCGGCCGCGATCCGCGCCTCCCGCTCCGGGTCGGCGCCCACCGGCAGATCGGTGAGCAGCAACCCGCTCGCTCCGGCGCGCGCCGCGCGATCGAGCGCGTCCTTGCCTGCCGCGAGCAGCGGGTTGAGGTACGTGAACACGACCATCGGAACGTCGACGGCCGCTTCGCCGATGAGGTCGAGCGCTCCGTCGAACGTCATGCCGTTGGCGAGCGCCGTTTGCGAACTGGCCTGGATGGTCGGACCGTCAGCCAACGGATCCGAGAATGGCACACCGACTTCGATGATATCGGCCCCGGCACGCACGATGGCGCGAATCAAGGCCAGCGATCGTGCGCGGTCCGGGTGTCCGGCGGTGATGTAGGCAACGAGTGCTTTGCGCCGCTGCTCGGCCAGCGCGGCGAAGGTATGAGCAATCGGGTCAGATGTAGTAGTCGCTGACGCGGATACCATAGCGGTCGGGATCTGCCACTTTGATGATCGTGCGCTTGAACACGCCGCCGGCATCCCGTTCGGTGAGATCCACGAGCGTGCCCGGGAAGAGCACGTTGCCGCGCTCGTCGCTGACGACCTTTACGATAGGGCGCGAGATCGAATCCGGGGAGGGGCTGGCCGCATGGACCAGCGCGAGCTCGAACGTATCGAGCACGACCAGCGTGCCCACCGGATAGTGGCCGACGAGACTCATGAATGCTTTCACCAGCACCTGGTCCATGCCGCGGTGCGGGTTGATGCGCATCTCCTGGAGCACGTCGGCGGGCGTGAGCGGAACGGTCTGGTAGGCGCGCCGCGACGTGGCGGCATCGAACGAGTCGGACACGGCCACCACTCTGCTGTAGATGCTCAGCTCGCGCGGCCTAACGTGGCGCGGATAGCCGCTCAGGTCCGTCTTCTTGTGGTGCTCGAACGCAACGACCATCGCGCGGTAGGGGATGTCGTTCTGGCCGCGCATCTGGAAGAGCTGCAGCACGCCCATCCAGGGGTGGTTGCACACCGTCCGCCACTCGTCTTCGTTGAGCGATCCGGGTTTGTTGAGAATCTCGAGCGGTACGCGTGCCTTGCCGACATCGTGCATCAACGCGCCGACGCCCAGATCGTACAGCTGGAGCCTGGTGAGACCGAGCTTGCGTCCTAACGCAACGGAGAAAATGCAGACGTTCACGCTGTGGGTGAACGTGTACTCGTCGTAGTCGCGCAGCGTCGTCAGCCCGATGAGCGACGTCTCTTCGTTCAGGATCTGATCGACGATGCCCTGCACGACGCGCTTGATCTTCTTGATGTTCGGGCTCCGGCCCATGCGCACGGAGTTGATGACGTCCTTGGTCACCGAGACCGACTGCGCGTAGGTGCGCTTCGCCGCTTCCTTGGCCTGCATCTGGCTGGCCGCGTCGGCCGCGTCGGCCGCCGAGAACGGTCCGAGCTCGAAGACGCCGACGTTGGCGTCGGCGAGCTTCGTGCCTAACGCATGCAGGCGCCCGTCCGGGTCGCCCTGCTCCGGCTGCTGCAGCACGGTGAGGAACACCACCCAGTCGCGCGTCGTCGTGTCGCCGCGCACCCGGCACACGCCGGCGCCCGACTCGCGAAAGGCCGAGATGATGCGGCTGAACGTCGCGTAGTTGTCGAGGTCGAGCCGGAGGCGCGTGCCGTTGATGAAGATGAATTCCCCGGTCACGCGGATGTCCACGTCCCGCTCGCGCCGCCACACGTCGTTCGTGAGGCGGACGAGATCCTCGAGCGCCTTCTGCACCACCGGGTGGTCGGGCGGGTACATCTTGACCGTGCGGAGCGCACCGTACACCGCCATGAGCAGCTCGCGTCCGACCTTGCGAATGTAGCCGTCGCTGCCGCGCTCGCCGATCTCCGGCATCGGCGGTGCGAACCCGGCGCGGGCGGCCGGCACGGGTTGCGCGCTCGTCACGCGGCGCCTCCGCGGAGCGCCTTGTTGATTGCGCTGCGGACCCGCACGTCCTTGTCGTCGGCGGCCTTGCGCAGCACCTCGAACGCCTGGTCGGAGCCGATGCGGCCTAACGCCATCGCCGCGCACGCGCGCAGCTCCGGATCCACGCGCAGGCGCAGCAGCGCGCTGCGCCCGTTGAGCAGCGCGTCGAGCTGCGGAATCCCCGCATCGCCGGCCAGCATGCCGTACGCCTCGAAATACGTCATCTTCTCGGTGAGGTCGGCATCCTTGACGGCGTTTCCCTTGACCGCCGCTTCCACTCTGGGAAGCGCCGCGCGGTGGCCGCGCGTGCTCAGCGTGCGCACGGCCGTGAGGCGGACGTCGCGGTCCGGGTCGTCGAGCGCCGATTCGAGCGCGCGCAGCGCGCCCGGCGATCCGATCTCCGACAGCGCCTGCACCGCGCCTAACCGGCGGCCCACGCTCTGATGCGACAGGCACTTGAGCAGGTGCCCGACGGCCGCCGGCGTCTTGAGGTCGGCCGCGCGCCGCATCGCTTCGACCGCCACCTGCTCGTCGTCGGCGGCAATGAGCTTGAGCAGCTCCGCCGTGTTGGACGACGCGAGCCGGGCCGCCGTCCGCTCCAGCATCGTGCGCAACTCGGGGCGCTGCGTCTGCTTGAGCCCGGAGAGAATCGTGCCTAACGTCTCGCCCTGCAGCTGCTCGAACAGCGCGTCGAGGTCTTCTTGCGGTGGCACCACCGTCGCGTCGTTGAGCGCCGCCAGCAACTGCGACAACACCGTCGGACTGCTGATGAGTCCCGGCAGCGCCTGGAGCCTCGTCCGGTGGGCCGGCAAGAGATCGCCGGCGCGCGACACCACCACCGATGCCTCGCGCAACAACGCCGCGACGGCGCCGTAGTCGCCGGCCGCGAGCAGATGCGGCATGAGCTGCTCGAGAATCGTGCAGACTTCCTCGCGCACCTCGGGCAACGGCTGCGTCTCCGCGATGTCGAACAGTATGCCGAGGACGTTGCGGCGAAGATTGAGCGCCTGCTCCTTCTGCACCGCCTCGCGCAGATAATCGATTTCCTGCTCGTCGAGGAAGTACAGCGAGCCGTCGAGATCCTCCATCTTGACGAAGCCGTTCTGATCCGTCTGGCTCGCGACGTCGTTCTGGATGTCGGCCACCGCAATGACGGGCGGGGGATGCGACGGATCGCTCGCCGCGGCTGCCGCCGCTTCGGCCGCTTCGACGACATCGCCCCCCATGCCCTCGCTGATGTCGATGAACCGGTAGCGCAGGTACGCGAACTCCTGCTCCCAGAGCAGCGTCAGCAGATCGTCTTCATCGGGCGATGCCTTACGCACGCGCTGCATGATGTCGAGCAGGGTGGCGACCTCGTCCTGCTCGAACCCCTGCATGATCGTCAGCTCGCGCAGACCATCCTTGTAGAACACCCAGGGCAGACTCTCGGACCGCGAGCTCTCGTGGTGGACGCTGCGGCCCATCCACCGGAACTCGGACTCGGAGATCTGCAACACCAGCTCCGTCGTGACCTCCCACATGGGCACGAACGACGCGCGCAAGCCTTCGATCGACCGCTGGTAGATCGGATTGTTGGGCAGATAGAGCTGGTGCGTCTTCACGGCGCGCACGAAATGCCTAACGAACTCCTCGACCAGCTGCGGCGAGAACGGCGGCTCGGGGAGCGACGGGTCGGCGGTCAGCCCCGCGGCCCCGGTCGAGAGCGACGTGGCGGTCACGCGTCCGCGGCGGCGAGGATCTCGCTCACTTGCGTCACGTCCTTGTCGCCGCGACCGCTCACACAGATGAGCACCGGCGCATCCTCCGCCCAACGGCCGCGCCGAGACGCGACCCACGCCACCGCATGCGCCGTCTCGAGCGCCGGAATGATGCCCTCGAGACGGCTCAACGTCTGGAAGCCGTCGAGCGCCTGGGCGTCCGTCACCGAGACGTACGTCGCCCGGCCCGAATCCTTGAGGTGTGAGTGCTCGGGCCCAACGCCCGGATAATCCAGGCCGGCCGATATCGAGTGGGCCGGATGCACCTGGCCGTGTTCGTCCTGCAGGAGATAGCTGAGCGATCCGTGCAGCACGCCGGGCGTGCCGCGGGAAAGGGATGCGGAGTGACGCTCGGTCTCGAGACCCTCGCCCGCCGCCTCGACGCCCACCAGCTCCACCTCGCGATCGGGAACGAACGCGTGAAAAATGCCCATCGCGTTCGACCCGCCGCCGACACACGCCACGACGGTCGCCGGCAATCGGCCGGCCCGCTCGAGCATTTGCGCGCGCGCTTCTGTACCGATCACCGATTGCAGGTCGCGCACGATGCGCGGATAGGGAGCCGGCCCGACCACCGAGCCGATGATGTAATGGCTATCAGTCACGTTCGTTACCCAGTCGCGAATCGCTTCGCTCGTGGCATCCTTCAACGTCCTCGTCCCGGACGTCACCGGACGCACCTCCGCGCCCATGAGCTTCATCCGGAAGACATTCAGCGCCTGACGCCGCATGTCCTCCTCGCCCATGTACACCACACACTCGAGACCGAACCGCGCGCACACCGTTGCCGTTGCCACGCCGTGCTGACCGGCGCCGGTCTCGGCGATGATCCGCCGCTTGCCCATCCGCCGGGCGAGCATCGCTTGGCCGACGGTGTTGTTGATCTTGTGGGCGCCCGTGTGGTTGAGGTCTTCCCGTTTGAGGTAGACGGGTGCTCCAACCAGCTCCGAGAAACGCGGCGCATCGCTCAACGAGGATGGACGACCGACGTAGGTGCAGAGCAAACTGTTCAGCTCGGCCCGAAATCCACTGTCGGCCATGGCGCGATCGTACTCCTCCGCGAGTTGGTCGAGGGCCGGGACGAGGGTCTCGGGCACATAGCGCCCGCCGAAGACTCCGAAGCGATCCTGTCGTTCCACGATGGTCATACGCGTTGACTCTCGAGTAGGACGGCGCGCGCGAAGGCGCTCATCAGTTCGCGGTCTTTCACGCCGCGCGTGCGCTCGATGCCGGACGACACGTCGACGACATCGGGATGGAAGGTGCGAACGGCCCCGGCCACGTTCGCCGGCGTTAGTCCCCCGGCGACAATGAACGTGCTGCGGCGTGGTTGCGCATGGGCGGGAAACGCGCTCCAGTCGAATGCGACGCCCGATCCGCCGAGGCTTCCCGCCGCTGCGGCATCGAGCAGGATGCCGTCGGCCACCCCATCGAGCTCGGCGATGCTGTGCGCGGCGGCTTGGGCGTCGGACACGCGGACGACCGCCCACACGGCTGTCGGCGAGTCGAGGGCCTGTCGCAGCGCGCGCACGGTGTCCGGCGACGGCGCGTCGTGCAGCTGCGCTACGTCTAACCGGAGACGGCGCGACAGGTCGGCGATCTCGTCGACACGTTGCGGGCCGAACACCGCCGCGCG
>DAHUXU010000205.1 GCA_027307005.1 Gemmatimonadota bacterium | reverse complement strand
CGGTGAAATCGCGACCGGCGATGAGCGGCGTTCCGATCGTCGCGAAGTAGTGCGGGCCTCCGTTCCAACTCAGGGCGGCGTCGGGTCCGGTCATCGCATTCATGAGATCGGTCGCGTCGGACATCGAATGCGTCGGTGTGGCGGCATCAGGCACCCGAAAATCATTGACCATGAGCACGCCGGTCACGGGCACCGTGGTGGTCATCGATGCGCTTCGGATGCCGGGTAACGTCTCGAGTCGTTGGCGCGCGAGCTCATCGAACCGCGCGCTGGCGCTGTCCGTGTACCCGACCACGGAGAGGTCGACCGACACGGCGAGCAGATGCTGCGCGTCCATGCCGAGGTCGACGGATTCGATGTTTCGGAGGCTGTGCACGAACATGCCGGCGCCGGTGAGGAGGACCACGGCCAGCGCGATCTGCACGATCATGAGGCTGGTACGGAGGCGGGAGCGCCGGTCGATGCCTTCGCGCGCTCCTTCCTTGAGCGCGCCGGCCACGTCGGCGCGGGTGGCCGCCCACGCGGGCACGAGGCCGAACACCAGGCCGCAGCCGATGGCCGCGGCGGAGGTGAACACCAGCACGCGTCCCTGGGCGAAGAAGCTGAGCGGCGGGAGTCCGACGGCGGGCACGAGGTCCGAGCCCCAGAACGCGAGCACCAGCCCGGCGCCTGCGCCTAACAGGGCGAGGGCGATGCTCTCGACGAGCAGTTGGCGGGTCAAGCGCGCGCCGGTGGCGCCGAGGGACAGCCGCACCGCGATTTCCTTGCGCCTAACGGTAGCGCGGGCCAGGAGGAGGTTCGCGGTGTTGGCGCAGGCGATGGCGAGCACGAGCCCGGCCGCGAGCGCCAGCCAGCGCGCAATGCGTGCGCTGTCGGAGGTGCTCGGGCCGCGGGCCGCGAGAATCGGTCCGAGGGTCAGGCGAAGATACGACGGAGCGGATTGCCTGCCGGCGCCGGCGAGGCCGGCGTGCCGGTAGATCGATTCCATCTCCGCACGGGCTGCTTCGCGGCTCACGCCTGGCTCGAGCCGAGCGACGATCGACAGCCAGAACGCGTTGTTCGACGTCAGGTACATGCTCGGATACCCGACCAGCGACGAGTGCGAGACCGTGATCCATACGTCTGCGTTGTCGGCATCCACGCCATGGAAGTCGGTGGGCGCGACGCCAACGATCGTGTACTGGTGCCCGTCGAGCACGATCTGTTTGCCGATCACCTGTGGATCGCCGCCGTACGCCCGCTGCCAGTACGCATGACTGATGACGGCGGTCGGGGGGCTGCCGGGACCGGCGTCATCTTCGGCCGCGAAGAGGCGGCCGAGCGCCGGCTGGACGCGGAGGACCGAGAAGAAGTTCCCGGACACGAGGTAGCCGTCCACGTGCCGCGCCGCGCTGCCGAGGCCGGCGCTCAGGCCTAACGAGGAAAACGCGGCGACGCCGGACAGCGATTTCGCGCCGTCGCGCCACGCCTGATAGGTGAGGTACGAGACGGCCGGGGAGTTGTTGAGCATCGTGTACTTGGCGCGTTCGTCGATGTACGGCCGGACGATGCCGGACGGGTCGCCGACGCCGGCCGGCGGCCGGAAGAACAGCGAGTCGACGATGCCGAAGACGGTGCTGGTGGCGCCGATGCCTAACGCCAGGCAGAGGATGGCGGCGGCGGCGAATCCCGGCGTCCGGCGGAGGGAGCGAAGCGCGAACACGAGATCGGACATGGCTGCTCCGGAGGAGCGGCGGCTCGCGCCGCCTGGGGGAAGCGGGGACACGGTCCCCTGAGGAAAGACGGCGGCCTAACGGCCACCGGAGGGCGGAGGCGTGCGGGTTCCCCGTCGGGTCGCGATCCCCGGACCGCTCCCGAAATCCCGCCGGCCGTCGTTAGGCGGCCGTCTCTCCCGGGGACGGCGACGCCCCCGCGTCCCTCAGGCGGCGCGAGCCGCCTCGTCCCGTTGTCTCAGAATCCGCTTTCGCGCAGCTGCGCTTCGTCCGCCTGTTCCTTCGGGCCTTTCTCGTCTTCCACCACGCGGCCATCGAACAGATGGATCGAGCGGTCGGCATGCGCCGCGTACCGCGGATCGTGCGTCACCATGATGATCGTCGCGCCCTGACGGTGCAGGTCGCGCAGCAGTTCCATGACCGCCTCGCCGTTCGTCGAGTCCAGGTTTCCCGTGGGCTCGTCGGCAAGGAGGATCAACGGGTCGCCGGCGACGGCGCGCGCGACTGCCACGCGCTGCTGCTGACCGCCGGAGAGCTGCGAGGGATAATGCTTCACGCGGTGGGACATGCCCACTTTCTCGAGCGCTTCGAGCACACGCTTGCGCCGCTCGGTGGAATCCATGCCGCGATACGTGAGCGGGAGCTCGACGTTCTCGTACACGGTCAGGTCGCCGATCAGGTTGAACGCTTGGAAGATGAACCCGATCTGGCGGTTCCGAACGCGCGCGCGCTGGCTCGCCGTTAGGCCCGCGACCGGCTGCCCGTCGAGCAGGTACTCGCCCTGCGTCGGCGTGTCGAGCAGTCCGAGGATCGACAGCAACGTCGTCTTCCCGCAGCCCGACGGCCCGGCGATGGCGAGATACTCGCCCGCCGGCACTTCGAGATGCACGCTCGCCAACGCGTGCGTTTCGACTTCCTCGGTATAGAAAATCTTGGCGATGGAGTCGAGCCGGATCAGCGCCTTGCCATCTGCAGTGGCTGATGTGTAGGAACCACCCGGGGAGGAGGCGGGAACGGGAGTTGGCGAGACGGAGTCCATGGGGAGGCCGGGGTCGAGGTTGGATGCGTACGCTGAGTGCTCGGCTGAAACTGGTCGTACTCGATCAATGCAAACTGACGCGGTCGTGCGAATCCCACTGCGACATGTCGGAGATGATCACCTTGTCGCCAACATTGAGACCTTGCACCACTTCGATGGTCGTAACCGATGCCCGGCCCAACTTCACGTTCACGCGCGTCGCTTCCTTGCCATCGGGCGTCAACTTGAAGAGACCGACCGTGCTCTCCGGCTGTCCGTAAGCGGGCCGCCCGACGTAGAGCACGTTCTTGAGCCGCTCCACCTCGATCGTCCCATCGACGCTCAGGTCCGGACGAGCGCCCGGAGGCAGCTTCCCGTCGAGCGCCACGTCCACACCCACGGTTCCGGACTGCGCCGAGGGATCAATACGCGTTACGTGTCCTTGAACGATTCCGTTTCGCAGGTCCACCGCGCACGGCTGACCGTCCTGCACGTCGGCCGCCTGGTTTTCCGGGATGCGAAGCTGGGCTTTGAGCTTGTCGGGCTGCGCCACCTTGGCGAGCAGTGTTCCAGGCTGCAGCCACTGGCCCGGTTGCAGATCCATGTCCTGGAGTACGCCATCGGAGCCAGCCCGAACCTGCATCGATTCCACTCGCTTTTTCTGGAACTCGGAAATCGCCTTCAGCCGGTCGATCTGCTGCTGCTGCAGCTTCAACTGGTCATCGATTGTCTTGGACATCACATCGAGCCGTTGGGTTTCCACCTTGAACGCAGTTTCTGATGCGGCAGACTTATCCTTGGCGTTCGCCGCATCCTGCGTGGAAATCAAGCCCTTGGCGAGTAATGCTTCCGAGACATCGGCGGCGCGCTTGTCGGTTTGGTACTGATTCTGGGCGTTGGCTACCACGCCTTCCTCGTTGAGACGCTGCGTTTCCAGCGTCGTCTTGAGGCTGGCCATGGCGGCCTCGGCAGCACTCAGCTGCTGGTCGGCATTGAGCTGCTCGAGCGTCACGTCCGGATTGGACATGGTAAGGATCAAGGTGTTGGCCGTGACCGTGGCAGGCGGACGCACGTAGATCTGGTCGATGCGGCCGCCGGTAAGAGCAGAGATCCACACGATCTGGTCGGGTACCAACGTGCCGGGTCCACGAACTTGGCGCACCATCTCGCCGCGGCGTACGGTGTCGATCATCAGGGTCGCGCGGTCTACCGGCGGTGCGGCCGGACTGAGGCGACTGAGCGCTGCAGTAATGATCACGACGGCGAGGACGCCAGCGCCGATGAGAATGTTGCGCTTTTTCTTGCTGGGTGGTTCGCGCGGAATGTCCACAGATCAATGACTCAGATGGGTCGTAGGCGCCGCTGATGTGCGGCTTCTCGCTCACTCCCCTACGGGAAGGAGCGTGCCCGAGTGACAGATTGGACAATCGCTTGTAAAGCAATGGTTTGTCCAGCCGCCGCCAGATTGTTTTCGCGGCCTGGTGCCCGCCAATGGGAATGCATGTCCCAATTCCGGACATGCATTCGAGCGGTCGTTCTGACGCATCTCCGCGGTCGCCTTTCGCTGGCTCTGACCTTGGCCTTTGTCGCGTCCTCGGCGACTCCATTGCTGTCGCAACCGACGCGCACTGGAGAGTCGCGAGCCGACACGACCGGGGTGCGCGTGTGCATGGGCGGCGACGTATCCCTCGGCACCAACCTCGATACGACGTGGGTGGATCGCGCCGCCAAGTGGATGCGACGTCGGCCGGAGGCGTTGCCCGCGCCCTCGCAGTTATTGGCGCCGCTCGTGCCGATGCTCGACAGCGCCGACATGGTGATGGTGAACCTCGAGGGCGCCATCGGCGACAGCGCGACCGATCCGGATACGAGTACGCGAACGAAGTGCGCCGGCTCGACCTCGGGATGCTACGCGCTCCGAATGCCTGCATCCGCTGCGTCAGCTCTTCGTCATTTGCGCGACGGCGGAGAGGTCGTAGCCAACGTCGCCAACAATCATTCGCGCGACGCAGGAGTGACGGGGCTCGCGCGCACGCTCGAAGCGCTCGACCGCGCCGGCGTTCACGTGACGGGCGCGGACACTCTCGCGACACCGGTCGTCTCGTCGCGGGGTGACACCGTAGCATTCCTTGGTTTCGGGAGCTCGGGCGAGCCTGACGTGCGCGACCTGCGCGCGGTGAGACGACACGTGTCGCGCGCGGCTGCGCGCTATCCGCGCCTGGTGGTCACGATGCACGTCGGCGCCGAAGGGGCAAGCGCCCAGCGGACGCGAGACACGATGGAGACGTTTCTCGACGAGCGTCGTGGGAATCCGGTGGCGTTCGCCCACACGGCGGTGGATGCCGGGGCGACCCTCGTCGTTGGGCACGGACCGCACGTAGTGCGCGCGCTCGAATGGCGCCACGGCGCCCTCATTGCTTATTCGTTAGGCAATCTCGTCACGTACGGACCGTTCGCGTTGCGGAGTCCGCTCGATCGCGGCGCCGTGCTGTGCGCAACCATGGACGGGCGCGGAGCGGTGAGCGCGGTGCGATTGATCTCGACGCGACAACGCGCTCCGGGGCTGGTGCGCGCCGATCCCCGAGCGCGCGCCGCGGTGCTCGCCGACTCGCTGTCGAAACTGGATTTTCCGAGAACGGGCGCGCATGTGGTCGTCGAGGCGAGCGTGCGTCGGCCCTGACGTTCGTCAGTGAAGCGGCAACTCGCTCGCCGTGAGAGAATCGGCGTCGGCGAACGCGAGTCGACGCACGCCCTGCCATGGCTTGATGCCGCGCGCCGGCGGCCGAAGCAGCAGCGTTTCGATCACGCGGCCGGCTTTGGTGCTCGCGTGGATGAAACGTCCGTTGCCCACGTAGATCCCGATGTGCGAGATGCGCGACCCGCGTCCGAACGTCAGCAGGTCGCCGGGTAGCAGCTGTGAGGTGTCTTTCGCGACCTGTGCGCCCGCCTGCGCCTGCATGCGAGCCGTGCGCGGTACGTCGATGTGAAGCACACTCGCGATGTACTTGACCAATCCGCTGCAGTCGAAGCCGCGCCGCGGTGACGTGCCGCCGAACACGTATCGCTTGCCCAACTGTTCACGCGCCAGCTCGACGATCGAGTCGCCGAGCGCGAGCGCCGAGTAATGGAAGGCGCTGAAGGATTGGGGCTCCTCGACGGGCGGCGTCGTTCGTATCCCGTCCTGGGCCTGGACCGTCGCGGCGCTCGCGAGCAGCGCACCGGCGGCCATTGCGACGACAGCACGAAGAAAGCGTGGGCGACGCGGCATCTCGACCGATCGAAGGTGTAAGAGATCGTGCGTGTGCTCGAAGAGACGAATGCAGTTCTGTCCGAGCAACCGCGGCGCCGTCATGGTAAGGTGCACCAACCGGTGCGTCAATCGCAGTGCGAGGTCCATGCCAAGGCGAGGCGCGATGCACCGCCGCGTGAGAAAGGCCTTTCGCTCTGTCGCTCGACGATCAAATTTGGCTTGCATGATTTCGCCCCATTTCGACTCGACGAGGCTTACGTGACTATCGATCGCCTGCTCTGTCCGCTCCGTCGCGCCTTTGTGGCACTCGCCGTTCTTTCCGTTGGGCTTCCATCGACATCATTGTCGCAAGTAACGGGGCGCAAGCCGCCGCTGCGCGTGCCGAAAGAGCCGGCGCGGCTGCCGGTTCCGCTCGGTCCGGCGAAGTACGTGAAAGAGGCGGGCACGATGTGGACGTTCGATGCTCCGCCGCTCGAGTACTGGAAGCGGACGTACGGATTCACGCCGGACTCGGCATGGCTAACGCACGTGCGGTTGGCGTCGGTGCGGCTGCCGGGATGTTCGGCGTCGTTCGTCTCGGCGCGCGGGTTGGTCCTGACCAACCATCACTGTGCGCGTGCGTGCGTCGCCTCGGCGTCGCCGGCGGACACGAACTACAATACCACCGGCTTCGTGGCCGCGACGATCGCGGACGAACGAAAGTGCTCGACGCTGTACGTGGACCAACTGCAGTCGATCGAGGATGTGACGAAGCGCATTCGCGGCGCCGTGACCGCGAAGAGCGCGGACGCGCAGGTGCAGCAGCGCGATTCGGCAATCGCCCAGGTGCAGGATGAGTGCGCGGCGTCGACGCACCTGCGCTGTGAGGTCGTGACGCTCTATCAGGGCGGGATGTACTCGCTGTACCGCTATCAACGCTACACCGACGTCAGGCTCGTGATGGTGCCGGAAGAAGAGGCGGCGTTCTTCGGCGGCGATCCGGACAACTTCACGTATCCTCGCTACGACCTCGACATGGCCCTCCTGCGCGTCTACCAGAACGACTCGCCGATGGTCGTGACCGATTATCTCAAGTGGAGCAAGTCCGGCGCGCGCGAGGGCGATCTGGTTTTCGTGACGGGCAATCCCGGCTCGACGGGCCGGCTGCTGACGCTGGCGCAGATGCAGTACCTGCGCGACGTACAGTATCCGTTCACGCTCGCCGCCTACGATCGTGTCATCGCGATGCTCAACACGTTGAGCGCACAGAGCGCCGGGAACCAGCGCAAGTACGAGAACCTGATCTTCAACATCGAGAACTCGAAGAAGGCCATTACCGGATACCGCGCCGGGTTGCTCGACTCGACGATCATGGCGCGGAAGGCGGCGTTCGAGCGGGATCTTCGTGCGCGCGTCGATGCAGACCCGGCGCTCCGGCCGAAGTACGGCACCGCCTGGACCGACATTGCGAACGCCGAGCGACAGCTCACGGCAATGGCCGCGCAAACGAACTACTACGGCTTCAGCTTCAACCCGCCATTCGGCTCGCAGTTGCTGAACTGGGCCGGCGCTCTGGTGCGCATACCGGCGGAGAGCGCGCTGGCTGATGCGAAGCGCCTGCCGCAATACCGCGGCGACGGCCTGGCGCGGATCCGGCAGTCGGTGCTCGTCGACCAGCCGGTCGATTCGGCGTCGGAGCGGATGCAGCTCGTTTCGTTCCTCAAGTCGGTGCAGCAGGCGCTCCCGCCTAACGATCCCTACCGGAGCATCGTGTTGGGGCTGCGCGCCCCGGAGGATGTGGCGGCGTCGCTGCTCTCGGGCACCAAGCTGGCGTCGCCGTCGGCGCGGCGGGCGCTGGTCGACGGCGGCAAGGCAGCGGTGGACACGTCCACCGATCCGATGATCGTCCTGGCTCGCAAGATCGCTCCGTTAGTCGACCAGGTTCAAGCGGCGGAAGCGCGTCTCAACGACGTCATCTCGGCCAACGCCGATCGCGTCGGTCAAGCGCTGTTCGCGGTGTACAACACCAAGCTGCCGCCCGATGCGACGTTCACGCTGCGCATCACCGACGGTGTCGTGAAGGGCTATCCGTACAACGGGACCATCGCGCCGTACAAGACCACGTTTTACGGCATGTTCGGTCATGCGACGGCGTTCGACGACAAGCCGCCGTTTCACCTGCCCGACCGCTGGATGGACCAGCGGGCGAAAATGGATCTGAGCACGCCGCTCGACTTCGTGTCGACCAACGACATCATCGGCGGCAATTCGGGGAGTCCGGTGGTGAACCGCGACGGCGAGCTAGTCGGCCTGATCTTCGATGGCATCATCGAGTCGCTGCCTAACCGATTCATTTTCACCGACGACGCCGCGCGCTCGGTGAGCGTGTCGTCGCGCGCCATCATCGAGGCGCTGCGGAACGTCTACGAGTCGGCGAGGCTGGCGGACGAGCTGGAAGGGAAGTAGTCCCATGCGGTGACACGTCGGGCCCGGCGCGACCGTTCGCGCGGGGGACACTTCCGTCTGTGGCCTGCGCCGTTTTTCTTCCTCGTCTCCCGAACCCCGACTCAGGATGGCGCAGCCGATCGCTCCCGTCGTTACAGAGGGCCGCTCGCCCGCCGCGCCGGTCGTCACGACTCCGGCGCCGCGGTGGGTGGAGTTCGTCCTCCTGTGCGGCGTGGCCGCGGTCACGTTCGGCGTCACCCGCGCGGCCGCCGAGTGGCGAGCGCCGTTGTCGCCCGGCTTTCGCATCTCGCTCTCTCCGGCCAAGCTGCCGTACTATGCCGCGCTCTCCACCCTGCGCATGGTGCTGGCGTACATCGTGTCGCTCGTGTTCTCGCTCGCATACGCGCGCTTTGCCGCGTCGAGCAAGGCGGCCGAGCGCGTGATGCTGCCGCTGCTCGACATTCTCCAGAGCATACCCATTCTGTCGTTCATGCCGGGCGTAGTGCTCGGGCTCGTCGCGCTCTTCCCCGGACGAACGCTGGGACTCGAGCTCGCGGCCGTGATTCTCATTTTCACGAGCCAGGCCTGGAATCTCGCCTTCAGCTTTCACCAGTCGCTGATCACGATTCCGAGCGAGCTCACGGAGGCGGCGCGCATCTATCGGTTGGGATTCTGGCGCAAGTTCACGCGCCTCGAGGTGCCGTTCGGCGTGATCTCGCTCATCGCCAACAGCATGATGAGCTGGGCCGGGGGCTGGTTCTTCCTCATGGCGAGCGAGCAGTTCGCGGTTGGCGACGGAAGTCTACGCCTCCCGGGCCTGGGGTCGTACCTCGCGGCGGCAGCGGACGCGGGCGATACGCGTGCGCTCGTGTTCGGGCTGCTCACGCTGGTGATCGTGATCGTGCTGCTCGATCAGATTCTGTGGCGTCCGCTGCTCGCGTGGTCGGACCGGTTCAAGTTCGAGAGCGCCGGGAGCAACGCGCCGACATCTCGAGTACTGGATGCGCTGCGAGGGTCGCGGCTGATCGACGCGCTGCGGTCGCGCGTCCTGCGGCCGGCGGCTCGGCGCATCGACCACGCGTTGAGCGCGTCGCGCAACGGGGACACACCCGAGACCATGCCGGAGACGATGACGCCCGGCCGGCGGCGCAGGCGGCGCGGCGTCGGGATCGTCGCGCTCGCGCTGGCCGCGGCCGCGGTCCTGTGGGGCGCGGCACTGGCGGCGCACGCGCTGAGCGGCCTAACGCGAAGCGACTGGGGACGGGTGGGCGAGAGCGCGGGGGCGACGCTTGCGCGCACGACGATCGCCCTCGTGCTGGCCGCCGCGTGGACCATTCCCGCGGGCGTCGCGATCGGGACGAATCCGCGTTGGGCGAGACGCCTGCAGCCGATCGTACAGATCACGGCATCGATTCCGGCGACGGCGGTGTTCCCGGTGCTGCTGCTGGCGCTGCTCGCCGTCCCCGGAGGCCTCAACGTGGCGGCCGTGGCCCTGATGCTCCTTGGCACACAGTGGTACGTGCTGTTCAACGTGATCGCGGGGGCGATGTCGATACCGTCGGACCTCAAGGAAGCGGCGACGATGTACCACGTGGTCGGCTGGCGGCGCTGGAAGACGCTCATCCTTCCTGCCATCTTCCCGTATCTCGTGACGGGCATGATCACCGCCACGGGAGGCGCCTGGAATGCGAGCATCGTGGCCGAGTACGTCACGTTCGCGGGGCACACGACGAGCACGACAGGGCTTGGCGCGCTCATCGCAGGTGCGGCCGAGCGCGGCGATTTCCCGGTCCTGCTGGCCGGCACGCTCGTCATGGCGGGGATCGTGATCGTGATCAACCGGCTGCTCTGGCGGCGACTGTATGGATACGCCGAGACCCGTTTCCGTCTCGGCTGATTCGCCTAACGAGGACCACCGATGGCCACCACGTCGCGCGCACTTGCAGCCAAGCCGCCGGGCACCGTGCTCCTGGCGGCCGAAGGTGTGCGCAAGTTCTTCAGCGACGATACGGCGCCGGTGCTCGAACGCATCGATCTCGAGCTGCGCGAGAACGAATTCGTAGCGCTGCTCGGACCGTCCGGCTCGGGAAAGTCGACGTTGTTGCGCATTCTCGCCGGGCTGCTGGAGCCGTCGGAAGGCCGCGTGCTCGCGCGCGGAGCGCCGCTGCACGGGCCTAACCGACAGGTCGCCATCGTCTTTCAACAATTCGCGCTGTTTCCGTGGCTCACCGTGTTTCAGAACGTGGAGCTCGGCTTGCTGGCCACCGACGTCCCCGAAACCGAGCGCCGCGATCGAGCGCTGCGCGCGATCGACCTCATCGGTCTCGATGGGTTCGAGGAGGCGTTTCCCAAGGAGCTGTCGGGC
>DAHUXU010000196.1 GCA_027307005.1 Gemmatimonadota bacterium | reverse complement strand
GAGGCCGACGAACGCTTCGCCGCGCGTGACGATGGCGTCATCGCCTAACGCCTGCCGGAGCGCGTGCAGCGCGTTGCGGAGCGAGTGCCGCGAGGATCGGTCATCGGCTTCGGGCCAGAGGAGCGCCAACAGCCGATCGCGCGCGTGCAGTCCCGTGGGTTCGGCGAGGGCGAGATAGACCAGCAGCGCCAGCCGCTTGGGCTGCGTCACGAGATGACGCGCCCCGCGCGAGTGCGCAGTGCCGACTTCCAGAGCGCCGAGTACCTGCAAATGGATCATGAGGCACGCCCGGGACGCGACGGTGACGTTCGGAGACCGCTCAAACATACGATCTCCCGCCCCGCTCCGACATTCCCCCGCGCTGCCGGCGGTCGTTAGCGGCGCCGCCGCCGCGGCGCCTCCGGAGCGCCGGCGCGGCGCGGTCAGCCGCCTAACCTGAACACGTAGCTCAGTTTGACGAAGAACCCGACGTTCAACCGGTGGATGTTGCGGAACGCAAAGGGATCGTCTTCCGTCATGCTGCTGCCGTAGCCGAGGAAGAACACCGTGCCCGGCGTGGGCTGGTAGGCGAACAGGCCGTCGATGCGCACGGCGTTAGTCACCGTCCGCGACGCCCGCGTGAACGTCCCGGTCACGGGATCGCGGAAGAAGATCGGGTCGTTGGACCGCGAATCATCCCGCAGCGAATCGGTGGTCTGCGAGTCGTACGTGCCCACCAGGCGCACGAACACCGGCCGCGACACCTGGTATTCCACCTTGAGGCGCGGAATGCGGCGCACGTCGGCCGTGCTGCCGTCGTCCCGGCGAATGTACTGTTGGTGCGAGTACAGCGCGTTCACTCGCAGCCGGTCGTTCGGCCGCCAGTCGACGTTCGCGTTGATGAAGACGATGTCAGCCTGCGCCCACTCGAAGAAATTCTCGTCGTGACCGGTGATGGTCTGGATGCTGGCGTCGAAGTTTTTCCAGCGCGGCGTCGTGATGCCGGCCACGATGTCCAGATTCGGAATGTGCGGCGTCCCCAGAAACTTCGTCGTGTCCGCACCGCCGATGGTGGGATGCACGATGTAGTAGTTCGTGTAGATCGACGGATCGTATCCGTAGCGCTCGAGGAAGACGTTGCCCACGAGCACCCATCCGCCGCGCAGCGTCAACTGGTTGCTGATGTGCCAGCGCAAGTCATCGGGACTCTTGCCGCGCGCGAATCGCGTGTAGATCCAGCTGTGGTTGGCGGTGAAATCGCCGGTCCAACTTTCGATGAGGCTGCCGCGCGCACCGTGCAGCGTGATGGCCTGCTCCCCGGTCACCGCCGCGACGTTGGAGCGCGACACGAATCCGCTCTGCGTGCGGAAATCCGGGTCGATGCCCGACATCGAATAGTGCAGCTGGATCGTGTGGCCCTGGCGCTCGAACGTCGCGCCCCACAGCGGTCCGCCGATCGTCCCCGAATCGCCGCGCGTGGTGCTCGCCGCGCCCTGGAGACGCACGCTGTAGATCTCGTCGAACAGAATCCTCGCGTCGAGCCCGCCGACCCGATTGTAGCGGCCGGCTTCTTCTCGGTCGGTGAGCACGGTGCCTAACGACACGTTGGGCCCGATGCCGCGTCGCACGCGCAGGATGTTGAACACCGGGTTGACGGTGCCGGTCTCCGACGCGGCCGAATTGTCGATAGCCGACAGGAAGCCGATGTCCGTGCCGGATATCGTGCCGGTCAGCTTGGCCGCCGCCACCGGCTGGAGAATGCTGCGCGTGTAGATGAGCGAGGTGGGCGTGTCGAACTGCTCGAGGCCGTCCAGGAAGAACGGACGCTTTTCGGGATACGAGAGCGCGTCGCGCGGATCGTACGACAGCTCGGGTACGTCGCTCTCGATCTGCGAGAAGTCCGGCTTGACCGTGGCGTCCGCAGTGAGATTGTCGGTGAGGGCGTAGCGCAGATTGCCGCCCAGCTGTTGAATGGGCGAGCCGTAATGCCAGCCGGCGCCCCGCGGCGCGCCATCGACGTGCGACGTGAGCTCGGGATTGATCTCCAGGGCGTGCCCGCGCTCGAGGCCCGTTAGGCCGACGAGCGAGCCCGATTGCGCGAGGAACGACGCATTCGCCTGCCGCGCCGGCGCCCACGTGCTCACGTGTCCCGAGTGCTGCACGTGGCGCAGAATGTTGAGCCCCCACCGCTGCTCGCGTCCCGCCTGAATCCGGATCGCCTTGAACGGCACGCGGATCTCGACCTCGTAGCCATCCGGCAGCACGCGTCCGCGCGAGTCGTACGTGTAATCGGTGCTCAGATCCACGGTATCGCGCGTGGTGCCGGCGCTGCCGATGCCGGCGGCGTGCGACTGAATTCCTTCGCTCAGGATGCCGTCGGCCTGCACGCCCAACGGATTGGCGCCGAAGACGTACGCGCGACGATGATCGTCGAACGTGTCGAGAAAGATCTGGACGTAGTCGTCGGACGAGATGTTGTCGCGATCGGCAAGCGTCGCGTGCACGGGCCCGTGGAGCTCGTACGCCCGGATGCCGAAGTAAATCGCGTCGGCCGAGTACCAGACGAGCACTTCAGTGGAATCGGCGGCGGGTTGGCCGTCGACGGGGAGATACTCGGAAAAATCGGTGAGCCGTGCGGCCTTTGACCACACGGGCTCGCTGAGATTCCCGTCGATGGTGACCGTGTCCGCCAGCATGGGCGCACGCACGTCGACATTCCCACTGCGTCCACTGAATACGAGCCCAGCAGAAGCCGCGGCCACCTGAAACAGCGCGATAATGGGGAGCAGGATGCTTCAGCTCGATTGCAGGAAGGGTGAGAACGATGTGCGAGGTGCAGCCGTCGCGCCATAGCGCCGGATCATGCCGTTCGTCAGAGTCTGGATGTGGCCCGGCGCGTCAATTCAGATCGGCCCGCAACGGCTCGAAGCACGGATCGTGCGTTACAACACACCCGTCAGGTCATTAACGTGGACTGCGAAGGGAGCTCACTATGAAAATTGGAATTGCCGCCTTGATCGGAACGGCGGTCGCACTGGGTGCGTGCGGCGGGGGAAACAACGCAAGCAACACGGCGGACACGACCGCCGCGGCAGCTCCTCCGGCCGCGGCGCCTGCCGCAGCCCCCGCTGGGTCGACCGCAGCTGCGCCTGCTCCGCAGGGACCGATGAGCATGCCAGCCTGGATGAAAGTCGACAAGGCGAAGAAAACCGTTTCGCTCGACATTCACGCCGGTAAGACGCCGGACAACAACCATTGGAACTTCAATGGTTATTACAAGGGGAACGCGACGATCACCGTGCCGCAAGGCTACAAGGTGACCATCAAATTCACGAACGATGATCCGTCGCTGGCGCACAGCATCGGTGTCGACAGCGCGTACACGACGTTCCCGGCAACGTTCACGAATCCGCAGCCGATCTTTTCGGGCGCGATCAGCGCCGATCCTACGGATCCGACCAAGGCGACGCAGCCGACCAAGTCCGGGACGGTGACGTTCACCGCCGACAAGGCCGGAAGCTACACGCTGAACTGCTTCATCCCGGGCCATGCGATGTCCGGAATGTGGATCCATTTCGACGTGTCGTCCGACGGTAAGGCAGGCGTTCAGACGAGCGCGAGCTGACGCAGCGAAGGGCGGCCGGCGGAAACGCCCGGCCGCCCTGTTTCATCGCCGGTTCATCTGCCGGCCGGCCAGGCCCCGCCGACCGCCTTGTACAACGCGACGAGCGCGGTGACGGCGGACGTGCGCCCAACGGCCAGCTCGCTCTCGGCGCTCAGCAAGGTGCGTTGGGCATCGAGCACCTGCAGGAAATCCGTTTCCCCTGCTTCGTAGCGGAGCTGCGCGAACTGGAGCGCGTGTGTGCTGGCGCGCACCGCCTCGCTCAGGCTGGACAGGCGTGCCCGCGAGCGATCATAGCTCACGATGGCGCTTTCCGTTTCACCGATTGCGCCCAACACCGCCGAGGTGTATTGGGCCTTGGCCTGATCGGCCTGGGCCTGGGCGATGTCGACGCGCGTTTTCACGCGGCCCATGTCGAGGAACGGCCAGCTGAGCACCGGCCCGACGAAAAATCGCGGCGTGCCGGTGTTGCCTAACGCATTGAACGTCGGCGCCGTGTAGCCGGCGCTCGCGGCCAGCGAAATCCGCGGCAGGTAGTCGGCCTGCGCCGCGCCGATCAACATCGTCTGCGCCGCGAGCTGCCGCTCGGCGCTCCGAACATCGGGACGCCGCTTCACCAGATCGGCCGGCGATCCCACCTTGACGACGTTAGGCAGCGAGGGCAGCGGGCCCGGGCTCAGCAGGTTGGCAGGCAGCGATTCCGGCGTCCGGCCCAACAACACCGCCAGCTGGTTGCGGCTCGCGGCGATCCGCGCCTCGATCGTCGGCGTCTGCGCCAGCGTCAGGCTCAACTCGGCGCGTGCGCGCTCGACGTCGAACGCGGTGCCACTCCCCGCCGACAAGCGCTGTTCCGTCAACTTCATGGTGCGACGCTGGTTGTCGGCATTCCGCTCCGCGACCGCAAGCTCGCTCTGCGCCCCGCGCAGCTCGAAGTACGTCCGCGCGACTTCGGCGGCCAAACTGAGTTGGGCATCGCGGACCTGCTCGTCCGCGGACTCCTCGAACGCCCGGCCCGCGCGCACGTTGTGGCTCACGCGCCCGAAGACGTCCAGCTCCCAGGACGCATCCACGCCGCCATCCCAGAGAGCCTGCCGCGGCAGCGCGCCCACGCTGCCGGGAAACTGCGCCGCCGAGAGCTGTTGCCGGGCGACGCTGGCCGTGGCCGTGATCGTCGGGACGAGATCGAGGGACGCCAGCCGCCGTTGCGATCGCGCCTCGAAGAACCGCGAGCGCGCCGCGCGCACGTCGGGACTCGCGCGCAGCGCCTCGTGCACCAACCCCGTGAGCGCGCTGTCGCCTAACCCGGACCAGAACGTGCTGTCGGGCGCCTCGCCGCTCACGCTCGTGCCCGACGCGAACGCCGCCACCTGCATCGTGTCGAGCGTCGAATCGGCCGCGAGCGCCGAATCCGACGTTGCAGACGAAAAAGAATCGGGCAGCGCCACAGGCGAGGGCGCGACAGAATCGGCCGCGCTCGCGCCCGTCGCCGTTGCCACGCGACGCGCACTGGTATCGGAAAGCGCCTGGAACGCCGGCGCCACCACCACCGTCGGCGGCTGATAGTTAGGCGAGCTCACGCACGCCGCGACCAGCGCCGCCATGCCCAGCGGCACCCATGCCATGCTACGCATCAGTCGCCCCCTTCGCCGCGCGCGGCGAGCGAGCCATGTCCAACCAGCGGCTGATATTCCGACGGGCGCACGGCCGATGCCTGCGTGCGCTTGTGAACCAATCCACGGACGACCACATAGAACACCGGAGTCAACAAGAGTCCGAAGAACGTGACGCCGAGCATCCCGGAGAAGACGGCGACGCCCATGGCGTGACGCATCTCCGCGCCGGCGCCGAAGGCCACCACGAGCGGTACGACGCCCAGGAGGAACGCGAACGACGTCATGAGAATGGGCCGCAGGCGGATCCGGCACGCCTCGAGCGCCGCGTGCACCGGATCGTGGCCTTGCAGCTCGAGATCACGCGCGAATTCCACGATCAGAATCGCGTTCTTGCAGGCGAGGCCCACGAGCACCAACAGGCCGATCTGCGTGAACACGTTGTTGTCGCCGTGGCTCAGCCACACGCCCATGATGGCCGAGAAGAGGCACATCGGCACGATGAGAATGACCACGAACGGCAGCGACCAGCTCTCGTACTGCGCGGCGAGCACGAGGAACGCGAGCAGCACGCACAACGGGAACACGAGCAGCGCGGTGTTGCCGGCCAGGATCTGCTGGTACGTGAGCTCGGTCCATTCGTAGCCGATACCGTTAGGCAGCGTCTCCTGCGCCAACTGCTCCATCGTCGCCACGGCCTGTCCCGAGCTGACGCCGGGCGCCGGGCCGCCGTTGATGTCCGCCGACGGATACGCGTTGTAGTGCATCACCTGATCCGGCCCGAAGGACGGCTTCACATCGATCAGCGAGCCTAACGGCACCATGTCGCCCTTGTTGTTCTTCACCTTGAGCTGCGCGATGTCCTCGGCGGTCGCGCGATACGGCGCATCGGCCTGGGCCATCACCTGGTACGTGCGGCCGAACCGGTTGAAGTCGTTGACGTACACCGAGCCCAGATAGATCTGCAGCGTCTGGAACAGATCGCTCAGCTCCACGCCCTGCTGCTTCACCCGGTCGCGATCGACGTCCGCGAACAACTGCGGCACATTGATCTGATAGCTGGTGTACACACCCGAGAACTGTCCCGTCTGGTTGGCTTTGGCCGACAACTCCTGCGCGGCTTTGTACAACGCTTCCTGCCCCAGCCCGGCGCGATCCTCGAGCTCCATCTTGAATCCGCCCACCGAGCCCAGGCCGTTGACGGCCGGCGGCGGGAAGACCGCAATGAAGGCGTCCTGAATCGCGAAAAACTTCTGGTTGAGCGCCGCGACGATCGCCGCACCGCTCTCGTCCTTGCGCTTGCGCTCCTCGAACGGCGTGAGGCCGATGAACACCGTGCCTGCGTTAGGCTTGTACACGAACCCGTTGATCGAGAGCCCGGGGAATGCCACGGTGGCGTCCACGCCGGGCTGCTTCGCCGCAATGTCCGACAGCCGCTTGATCACGTCCTCGGTACGGTCCAGCGACGCCGCGTCCGGCAGCTGCGCGTACGCCACCAGATACTGCTTGTCCTGCGTGGGGACGAAGCCCGGCGGCACACGCTTGAACCCGATCAACGTGATCACGATGAGGCCCGCGTAGACCGCGAGCGCCACAGCGCTCTTGCCGATCAACGTGCCCACCGCGCGTCCGTACTTGTTCGACCCGCTCTTGAACGCGCGGTTGAACGGATGGAACACCCAGCCCAACAACTTCTCGAGCACGCGCGTCAGCCGGTCGGGCGCCGCGCCGTGCGGCTTGAGCAGAATCGCCGACAGGGCCGGCGACAACGTCAGCGAGTTGAACGCCGAGATGAGCGTCGAGAACGCGATGGTGAGCGCGAACTGTTTGTAGAACTGACCGGTTAGGCCGCTGATGAAGGCCACCGGCACGAACACGGCGCACAGCACCAGCGCAATCGCGACGATCGGCCGGCTCACCTCGTCCATGGCCTTGTGGCTCGCTTCGCGCGGCGACAGGCCCAACTCGATGTGTCGTTCCACGTTTTCGACGACGACGATCGCGTCGTCGACCACGATGCCGATCGCGAGGACCAACCCGAACAGCGACAGCGTGTTGATCGAGAAGCCCGACGCGAGCATGATCGCGAACGTGCCGACGATCGAGATCGGCACCGACGCCAGCGGAATGATCGACGCGCGCCACGTCTGCAGGAACACCACGACCACGATCACGACGAGCAGCGTCGCCTCGAGCAGCGTCTTGACCACTTCGTTGATCGAGTCGTGCACGAAGACCGTCGGGTCATAGACGATCGAATAGTCCACGCCCTGCGGGAAGTTGTTCTTCAGCTCCGCCATCGTCGCGCGCACGTCGTGCGAAAGCGCGAGCGCGTTCGAACCCGGCTGCTGGAAGATCGCGATGGCCACCGCATTCTTGTTGTTGAGCAGCGACTGCAACCCGTAGTCGCCGGCGGCCAACTGGATGCGCGCCACGTCGCGCAGGCGCGTGATCTCGCCGTTGGCGCCCGTCTTCACGATGATGTCGCCGAACTCTTTTTCGTTCACCAACCGGCCGCGGGCATTCACCGTCAGCTGGTACGCCACAGGGTTCGGCATCGGCGGCGCGCCGACGACCCCGGCCGCCACCTGCAGATTCTGCTCGCGGATGGCGTTGACCACGTCGGTGGCCGACAGATCGTGCGCGGCGACCTTCTGTGGATCGAGCCACACGCGCATCGCGTAGTCGCCCGAGCCGAACACGATCACCTGGCCGGCGCCCGGAATGCGCTGCAACTGGTCCTTGACCTGCAGCGTCGCATAATTGCGCAGATAGACCGGATCGTACCGCCCGTTCGGCGATATGAGGTGCACCACCATCGTCAGATCCGGCGACTGCTTCTGCGTCGTCACGCCCAACTGGCGGACCTCGTCCGGCAGCCGCGGCAGCGCCTGATTGACGCGGTTCTGCACCTGCACCTGCGCCATGTCGACGTTCGTGCCGATCTTGAACGTGACCGTGAGATTGAGCACGCCGTCCGCGGTTGCCTGCGACGACATGTAGAGCATGTTGTCGACGCCGTTGATGCTCTCCTCGAGCGGCGTGCCGACGGTCTGCGCGAGCACCGTCGGGTTGGCGCCGGGGTACACGGCGCGCACCGCAATCGTCGGCGGCACGACCTCCGGATACTCGCTCACCGGCAGCGTGAATATCGCGATCAATCCCGCCACCAGAATGACAATCGACAACACGGCGGCGAAAATCGGGCGATCTATGAAGAAGCGCGAGAAGCGCATACCTGGACTCCGTGATACTCGAACGGTTGCGAAGTTGCGGCGAGTCTAGTGCACCGATGCGACGGACGGCTGCGAGTCGGACGGCGGCGTCATGGGCACGACTGTCGGCGTGACCTTGGCGCCCGGCCGCACACGCTGCAGTCCGTTGACGACCACCCGCTCACCGGGCTTGAGTCCCTGCTTCACCACACGCAGCCCATCATCCATGGGGCCGAGCGTGATGGCGCGATAATCCACGGTGTTGTCGGGCTTGAGCACGAACACGAATTTCCGATCCTGGTCCGTGCCCACCGCATCGTCGCGGATGAGCGTGGCGTCGTAGCTCTTGCTGCCAATGAGCTTGATCCGGGCGAACAATCCCGGCGTTAGGCGATGGTCGTGGTTGGCGAACACCGCCCGCGCGCGGATCGTGCCGGCCACCGGGTCCAACGCGTTGTCGACGAAGTCGATGCGCCCTTCGTGCGGATACCCGGTCTCGTCCGCGAGGCCCATGTACACCACGCGCTGGGTCTTCTGTTGGGCCGCGTGCGCGCCGGACGCCGGCGAGAGCCCGAGGTCCTTGAGATACGTCTGCTCATCGCCGTCGAAGTAGACGTAGATCGGGTCGAGCGACACCACCGTCGTCAGCGGCGTTGCGTTAGCCGCACCCGCCTGGACCAGATTCCCCGGCGTCACCTGCGCGCGGCCGACGCGGCCGGTGATCGGCGCCCGGACCGTCGTCCACTCGAGGTTGAGCTGCGCCGTCGTCAGTGCAGCCTGCGCGGCCTGCACCGCCGCATCGCCCTCGGCGCTCGCACTCGTGCGCGTGTCGTAGTCCTGCCGCGAGATCGCTTGCGCCGCGAGCAAGTGCTTGGCGCGCGCGACCTCCGATTGCGCGAGCGTGCGCCGCGTCTCGGATTGCGCGAGATCCGCTTTCGCCTTTTCCACCTCGGCTTCGTAGGGCCGAGGATCGATGACGAACAGCACGTCGCCCTTG
>DAHUXU010000179.1 GCA_027307005.1 Gemmatimonadota bacterium | reverse complement strand
GCGCGCGGCCGCCGCCGGTCGCCGCATCGTCTTCCCGGAAAGCGACGACGACCGGACGCTCGACGCCGTCCGAGCGCTGAGCGCCGCCGGCATCGTCGTTCCGACACTCGTGCTGGCCGGCGACTCAGGCGCGCGACGCCGCGCGGCCGCGTTAGGCGTGCCCGTGGTCGACCCCGCTGCCGATGCCCGCCGCGAGCGCATCGCCGACCACCTGTTCTCGCGCCGCGCGAAACGGGGCCTCACCCGCGATGCCGCGGCCGCGCTCGTGCAGGATCCGCTCGTGTTCGCCGACGGGCTCGTCGCGTTGGGCGAGGCCGACGGCTGCGTCGCCGGGGCCGCGCACACCACCGCCGAGGTGATGCGCGCCGCGCTCGCCGCCGTTGGGCCGGCGACGGGCGTCATCACGGTCTCGAGCGCGTTCTACATGGTGGTGCCGCCGTTTCGCACCGCGCCCAACGACCCCGAGGTGCTCACGTTCGCCGACTGCGCCGTCGTCGTTCGCCCAACGGCCGAGCAGCTGGCCGACATCGCGATCGCCGCGGCGCGCGACCGCCTGCGCATCGTCGGCGATGAACCCCGCGTCGCGCTCCTCTCGTACAGCACGCTCGGCAGTGGCAGCGGCCCATCGGTGGATACCGTGCGCGATGCCACTGCCTTGCTCCGCCAGCGGGGGGTGCCGTTCCCCGTGGACGGAGAATTGCAGGGTGACGCGGCGCTCGTCGACGCAGTCACGGCGCGCAAGGCGACGGGCAGCGCGGTGGGCGGCAAAGCGAATGTGCTGGTGTTCCCGTCGCTGGATGCCGGGAACATCGCATACAAGCTCGTCGAACGATTGGCGCATGCCCGGGCCATCGGACCCATCGTGCAGGGCCTCGCGCGTCCGTGCTCCGATCTCTCGCGCGGCGCCTCGACCGATGACATTATCAATGTGGCTGCGATCACTGCGCTGCAGTCGCTCGATGCGGGCGACACGGGAGTTGCAGCCGGCGCGCACACGCAATCGGCGCGCGAATTCCGACGGGAGACCGAGACATGAGCTTCGCACTCAGGAAGCAGGGAGACATTGTCGTGGTGGACGTGGAGGGTCAGCTCATCGTGGGGAACCGCCAGGAGCTCAAGCAAAAGGTTCTCGACGAGCTCGAGCGTGGCGAGAAAAAGTTCTTGATCGACTTCAGCCAAACGGGATACATCGACAGCTCGGGGTTGGGCGTCCTCGTCTCGTTGTCCAAGAAGATTCGCGAGCAGGGCGGGGAGCTGCGACTCGCCAACCTCAACGACGACCTCAAAACGTTGTTCGAGCTCACCAAGCTCGATACGCTGTTCCAGATCGCCGACACCCGCGAGCGCGCGCTCGAGTCCTTTTAGCGGCGGACTCACGACACGTTACACGTGCGCATGACGTCGCAGGATCGCCCGGGCGGTCTGCCGATCGGCAGCCTGCACGTGGCGCTGGAGCTCGAAATTCCGAGCGACGTGCGGTACATCGAGCGCGTGGTCGAGATGATCGCGCGTGAGTGCGAGCAGCTGGCGTATAGCACGCGCCAGGTTTCGCTGAACGTTCCCGTCGCGCTCACCGAGGCGCTGTCGAATGCGATTCTGCGCGGGAATCGCGAGCACAGTTCCAAGCGGGTCCAGGTGCGCTGCGACCTGAATCGGGAGCGCTTGGTGCTCGAAGTGGTGGACGAAGGCACCGGGTTCGATCTTGCCGAATGTCTGGTGGACGCGACGAGTCCGGAGAATCTCGTGCGCGAGGACGGACGCGGGTTGTTCTTGATGGCGCAACTCATGGACAGCGTGGAACGGTTCGCGAACCACGGCAACGTGGTGCGACTCACGATGCGCCGGCATGACTGATCTCCAAACGGTGTTGAGCGCGTTTCGCGATGCGACGGGCTGTGCCGCCGCGGTGTGGGCCGAGGACGTAGGCCGGCTGCCGGCGCGGCTCGCGGCGTCGACACCTGCGGTCGGCGTCCTCGGCTGGACACCGCCGCTGGATGTGGGTCCGCCGCGCACGGTGGAATCGCCGGGCGGTCCTGCGATCGTGACCAGACTGCCCGGACCGCGCCGGTGTTGGTTGGTGATCGGCCCGTCGCTCGACCCCACCCCGCTCGAGAACTACCTCCGCTTTCTCCTTCCCGTCGTTTCGCAATACCTCCAATCGGCTCTCGAGGTCGAGCACGCCGCCAACGAGCTGGCCGAGCGCTACGAAGAGATCAACCTGCTGTACACGATCACCGAGATCCTTGGCCGCACGGTCGCGTTAGGCGAAGCCGCGTCGACGATTCTCAAGGAAGTGTCGGAGACGGTGGGCGCGCGGCGCGGCTCGATCCTCGTGCACGACCGCGTCACCGACACGCTGCAGACCGTGGCGGCGATCGGGGTGCCGGCGCTGGAGGTGCCGCCGATCGCGCTCACCGACGAGTGCAGCGTGTCGGCGCGCGTCTTCCGCGACCAGCGCGCGATGGTGGTGACGGAGGATGACGCGGATCCGTGTCCGGCCGAAGCGATCTACCGGCGGGGCACGATGCTCTCGGTGCCGATCATGTGGACGTCGCCCGGCGGCGGCTCCGAGCCGTTAGGCGTGGTGAATCTCTCCGACCGCGCATCGGGCCAGGCATTCACGGCCGGCGATCAGAAGCTCATCACCGCGATCGCGACGCAGATCGGGACGGCAATCCAGAACACGCGGCTCGTGCGCGCATCGCTCAGCCAGCAGCGCCTGGTGCAGGAGCTGGAGCTGGCGCACGACCTCCAGATGAAGCTGCTGCCGCGCACCGAGATCGTGGGGCCGGTGGCCGAGGTGGCCGCGCGGGTGGTGCCCGCCGAGAGCGTGGGCGGCGACTTTTACAATCTGTTTCAGTTAGGCGAGGAGCGCACCGGCGTCATGATCGGCGACGTGTCCAGCCACGGCTTCCGGGCGGCGCTGATCATGGCCCTGGTGATGAGCGCGTCCGCCATCCACGCCCAGGGTTCGAACGACCCCGGCCGCATGCTGGGCGCGCTCCTCGGCACCCTGCGCGAGGAGCTCGCCACGACGGAAATGTTCGTGTCCACCTTCTACGGCGTCATCGACCGGCGGGCGGGCATGCTGCGCTACGCCAACGCGGGCCACCCGCACGCCTACCACGTGACGGGCGACGGCGGCTGCGAGCGGCTGCCGGCGCTCGATCCACCGTTAGGCATGGTGGAGTCGGCCCAGTCCGCCCGCACGCGGCCGTGGGCGCCCGGCGTCGACCTCCTGCTGCTGTTCACCGACGGCGTGAGCGACGCTCGCAACCGTTTCGGCCGCCGCTTCGGCGAACAACCCATCGTCGACA
>DAHUXU010000178.1 GCA_027307005.1 Gemmatimonadota bacterium | reverse complement strand
TCGTCTATGCCCCGCGCGCATTGCCGGGGCCGTTCGTGCAGATCGTCGCGTGGAACCCGATGTCGCCGATCGTGACGTTCGCGCAGACGATCTTTCTCGAAGACCGCGTGCCCGCCTGGTCGCTGCTGCTGTACCCGACGGTTGTCGCCGCGGTGTTCCTGCTGCTCGGGTTGTTCGCATTTCGAAGCTTGAGCGGCGAGATCGTGGACGAGCTCTGATGGGTCACGTGCGCGCCCGCGGACTCGGCAAGGGCTACAAGCGCTACCCGCGCAAGTGGGGGCGCGCCGCCGAGTGGGTCGGCCTGGGTGTCCACCACCAGCTCGCGTGGGTGCTGCGGGACGTCAGCTTCGACATCGCGGCCGGCGAGGCCGTGGGAATCGTCGGCGCCAACGGCGCCGGGAAAAGCACGCTCCTCAAGCTCGTCACCGGGACCGTGCGCCCGACGGCAGGCACCTACGAGACCGGCGGGCGCGTCGCCGCGCTGCTCGAGCTCGGCATCGGCTTCCACTCCGAGTTCACCGGCCGCCAGAATGTGTACATGGCGGGCAACATCATGGGCATTTCCCGCGAGCGAATCGAATCGTCGATGGGCGAGATCGAGGATTTCGCCGAGATCGGGGACTACATCGACCAGCCGGTGAGGACCTATTCGAGCGGGATGCAGGTCCGCCTCGCGTTCAGCGTCGCGACTGCGGTCCGGCCGGACATCCTGGTCGTCGACGAGGCGCTGTCGGTCGGCGACACGTATTTCCAGCACAAGAGCTTCGATCGCATCCGCCGGTTCCGCGACCAGGGGACGACGCTGCTGTTCGTCTCGCACAGCCCGGGGGCCGTCAAGACCCTCTGCGATCGCGCGCTGCTCCTGGATCATGGGGTGCTGCTGCGCGACGGCGCGCCGGACGCCGTTCTCGACTACTACAACGCGTTGATCGCCGCACAGCGCGACGAATACGAGATTCGCCAGGGCGACGCTCGCTCGGGACGAGGCACGCGATCAGGAACCGCGGAAGCATCCATCGAGAGCGTCGAGATGCGCGTGGGCGGCCAACCGGCAAATGCCGTGCGCAGCGGCCAGGCCGTGAGCTTCCGCGTCCGCATGGTGGCCCGCGCGCCACTGCCCGAGCTGACGGTCGGAGTCCTGGTGCGCGACCGGCTGGGCAACGATGTCTTCGGAACCAACACGCATCACCTGGGGCTCGGCAGGACCAATATTGCCGCCGGGTCGCCCATGTGGGTGGATTTCGATTTTCCCGCGTTGAATCTCGGGGTCGGCAGCTACAGCGTCAGCACCGCCCTGCACACGCTCGACACGCACATCGTTTCGAATTTCGACTGGTGGGATCGCGCGTTCGTGTTTCAAGTCGTGGCGGGAACCGCGCCCACCAGCGTCGGCGTCGCCGTTCTCGACGTGTCCGCGCGTTGGTCGGGCGCGGAGGACCGGGCAGCGAACTCACGCGCGGTCGAGGGCGCGGGGCTCGACGGCTGAATCCGCGATGATCCGGACCCTGCCGTGAAACCTTCGACCATCGCCTTCACGATCGTATCGGGCAACTATCTCCATTTCGCGCGGACGCTGATGGAATCCGTCGGCGTGGCGCACCCCGACTGGCGGCGCTTCGTTCTGCTCGTCGACGCCAGGCCGCAGGAGCTGGACGCTGCGCGCGAGCCATTCGAGCTCGTCGAGATCGCCGATCTGCCGCTTCCGGATCGGGTCAAGTTCTGCTTTCGCTACAGCATCCTCGAGCTCAACACCGCCGTGAAGCCGTGGATGTTCGAATGGCTGTTCGGGGAGCGGTCCGCCGACCGCGTCGTCTATCTGGACCCCGATATCCGCGTTTACCGGCCACTCGCCGAGGTGGAGGCGGCGCTGGCCGCGGGGGCGATGATGGTGCTCACACCGCATCTCACCGGACAGCTCGACGATGGGCACCATCCCAACGAGATCGACATCCTCAAGGCCGGAACCTACAACCTGGGCTTCCTGGCGCTCGCGAGACAACCGTCGCCGCTGGAATTCCTGGCCTGGTGGCAATCGAAGCTCGAGTTCAATTGCGTGGTCGACCAGGCAAACTGCATGTTCGTCGATCAGAAGTGGCTGGATCTCGTGCCCGGCATGTTCGGCAACGTCGCCATCCTGCGCCATGACGGCTACAACGTCGCCTACTGGAATCTTGCACATCGAAGCGTCGTGAAGGGCGGCAACGAGCATCTCGTCAACGGCGTCCCGCTCGTCTTCTTTCACTTCAGCGGACTCGACCCGAAGAAGCCGGAAACGCTCTCGAGGCATCAGGATCGGTTCGATCTGGGCAGCCTGGGTGCCGTGCGGGACCTCGTCGCCGGGTATGTCGAGCGCCTGCGGATCAATGGCGCCGACGCTGCAAGTCGATACCGGTATGCGTTCGGCTATTTCACGAATGGCGAGCCGATTCCGGATTGCATCCGCCAGCTCTATCGGCAGGACGAGGAATACCGGCGGATCGCAGGCGAAAACCCGTTCGTGCTGAATGTGCAGTATCTCAATCGGCCGGTGCCCGGTGGTGACGGAGGTGCTTGCCCGATCACCGTGCTGATGCACCATGTCTGGAGCGTGCGACCCGACGTGCAGGCGGTTTACCGGCATCCTCTCTCGGGCGATCGCTTGCGGTTTGCCGAATGGTTCGTCGCGAGCGGCGCCCGTGATCACCATGTCCCGGGAGCCTGCGTGGCGCCGGTCGCGGAGGCGCTGGGCCGGACGGGAGCGCACCAACCGCCGGAGAAGACGCGGGCCGCGACGCAGGACGCGGAGGCGAGGTCGATCGACGAGTTGCTGAAGCTGAATGACGGCGAATTCGTACGGCACGCGTACCACACGGTGCTGGGGCGTACGCCGGATGCCCACGGTTTCCAGCATTTCCTCGGGGAGTTGCGCGGCGGCGCCTCGAAGGTTGAAGTGCTGTGGCGTCTGCGCTACTCGAGCGAGGGACGAAGGAAGCGCAAGCGCCTTGACGGCCTGCTGCTCCGCTATGCCGGAACCAGGCTGCGGCGCCTGGTCGTTCCGCGCGCTCGCCCGGAGACGGCGACGGACGCGGTCCCTGCGTCCGCTGCCGCGGTGGCTCCGACGCCCGGGAAGGCGCCGGTGTCGTCGCCGATGGTCCGCTCCGGGGAACCCTGGGCCGCGATTGCGCGCAGCCGATTCGGGCGCTCCGATTACATCGGATTCCATGACGGGGGTGGCGAGCAGGGCGGACTGGCGTGGATGGGCAAGAGCGCATCGCTACGCCTCAGGAACTACCGCGCGGGGCCGCTGCGCATGACGGGTCATTACGATGCCGAGCATCACCAGAAGGCCAACGGGCGTCCGGCAACGCGTGTCGATGTGGCGCTCAACGATCGCCTGGTCGGAAGTTTCACGCTAGAGCGTTCCGGGATCTTCGACATTACGATTCGACCACCCGCTGACCCGCTGGAGCCACCGATATTTCTCACCCTCACTTCGGCGCAGACCTTCGTGCCGGTGACCATCGGCCTGAACGCCGATCCACGGGAGCTGTCGATTCGCATCGCGCGCATCGATGCGGACGGAAATTGCGTACTCGATTTCGCGCGGGACCAGTTGCCTTATGCTGCGGCAGAGACGACTCCGGCCAGTCCGGCCATGAACATCGTCGGGTATGTGCGCTCCGAAATGGGCATTGGTGAATCGGCCCGGCTGTGCGCCGGGTCCGCGAGCGCCGCCGACCTTCCCTTCGTACTCTGCGATTTCAACGCCGGCAATCTGGCGCGGGCCGAGGATCGCAGTTGGTGCAGCCGGATTGCCACGGACAATCCTCATCCAGTCAACGTCTTCCACGTCAACGCAGACCAGATGCCATTGGCCCACGAGGCGCTTGGACATGCATTCTTTCACCAGCGCTACAACATAGGGTTCTGGCATTGGGAGCTTCCGGATTTCCCCGATCGCTTCAAGTCGGGCTTCGCATTCCTGGACGAGATTTGGGTGCCTTCGCACTTCGTGATGGACGCAGTGAGCGCGAAGGCGCCGGTCCCCGTGGTCAGAATGCCCCACGCCATCGAGTTCAGCGTGGACGCGAACACGCGGCGTCAGAAATTCGGATTGCCCGACGGCGCGTTCCTGTTCCTCACCATGTATGACATGAACTCCGTGCAGGGACGCAAGAATCCGCATGCGGTGATCGCGGCGTACAGGAAGGCGTTTCCAGATCCGCAAGCGGTCGGCCTCGTGGTGAAGGTGCAGAACACGCACCTGCACCCAGGCGATTTCGAGGACCTCGAGCGGGAGCTTTCCGGGATCCCGGGCGTCTTCCTCATCGATCGCACCCTCTCCCGCGACGAGGTGTACGAGCTCGAGATGCTGTGCGATTGCTTCGTCTCGCTGCACCGCTCGGAGGGATTCGGGCTGGGCCTGGCCGAGTCGATGTTTCTCGGCAAGGTGGTGATCGGTACCAACTGGTCGGGCAATGTCGATTTCATGAACGCCCGCAATTCCTGTCCGGTGGATTACCGGTTGATCACCCTGGACAGGGACCACGGAGCGTATTACGGAAAGGGAAACACCTGGGCCGACCCGGATGTCGAGCATGCGGCCTGGTACATGGCGAAGGTCGTGGCTGACCGGTCCTGGTCGCGGCGTATCGCTGCGGAAGGCAGGATGACGATTCGGAGGGAGTTCTCCCGGGAGCGTATCGGGAGGCTCTACGACGCCCGGCTGAGAGTGATCGCCCAGATGACCAGTTGCACATGAGCATGCCGTTGCGGCTGATGACCTGTGGAAGCGTGCTCGGCGGCAAGAGCACGCTGATCCGGCATCTCGTCGAAGGGTCGAGCAGCACGTCCCCGGCGCGCGGTTTCGCGGTCGAGGATCTGCCTGGCGACGATCATTGCACGCCGAAGTGCGCGCGAGAACTCATCGCCGCTGCTTTGCGCGCCGATGTCGCGCTGGTGATGGTCGACGCCCACCGCGGACTGGACGCCCAGGCTCGGCGTCACAGTCACCTGGCATCGATGCTCGGGATCCCGAGCATCGTGGTCGCCGTGAACAAGCTCGATCTCGTCGGGT
>DAHUXU010000163.1 GCA_027307005.1 Gemmatimonadota bacterium | reverse complement strand
ATGGTCTACGGTCTCCTCGGCCCCAACGGAGCCGGCAAGACCACCACCATTCGCATGGTGCTGGATGTCATCGAGCCCGACACCGGCTCGATCCGGATTCTGGGTTCGCCTAACGGACAGCCCGGGGTCGTCGACCGCGTCGGCTACCTGCCGGAGGAGCGCGGCCTGTATCGCCGCATGACGGTGCGGCGCGTGCTGCTGTTTCTGGCGCAGCTCAAGGGCGTGCCGGCCGCCGAAGCCGCGAAACGCATCGACGCGTGGCTCGACCGCCTGCAGCTGATCACGCCCGAGCGCGACTGGGGCGACGCGCGTGTCGAAGAGCTGTCGCGCGGCATGCAGCAGAAGGTGCAGTTCATCGGCGCGCTGGTGCACGACCCAGTGGTGATGATCCTCGACGAACCGTTCAGCGCCCTCGACCCGATCAACGCACAAGCGCTCAAGGACATCATCATCGAGCTCAAGCACGCCGGCAAGACGGTGATCTTCAGCACCCACCTGATGGAAAGCGCCGAGCGACTCTGCGACGCCGTGTGCATCATCGCCAACGGCCGGAAGCTCGTGGACGGCACGCTGGCCGACGTTCGACGGGCGCACGGCGTGCAGCAAGTGGCGCTCGCGCTGGAGGGCGGCTCGCACAACGGCGTCTCGCGCGTGCTCGCGGATCGCACGCTCGTCGCGCGCGTGGACGACTCGAACCAGATGATGGAGTTGGATCTGGCGCCGAAGGCCGACCCGCAGCATCTGCTGCGCGCGCTGATCGAGGCCGGAGCGATCGTCCAGCGATTCGAGCTCGTCCAGCCATCGCTGCACCGCGTGTTCGTGGACCGCGTCTCTGCGCTCTCGTCTAACGGAGAGACCACGGGAGCCGCAGATGCGTAAGCTCTGGATCGTCGCGCAGCGCGAATTCATGGAGCGCGTGCGGTCGCGCTGGTTCATCGTGAGCACGATTCTCGTGCCCGGACTTCTCGGGCTCTCGATTTTCATTCCGATCTTCTTCACCTCGCGCGCCGCGCCGTCGCCGGACATGGCGCGCGTCACGATCATCGACGCCTCGGGCAGCGGGTTCGGCGCCGGTCTGGCGGCGCGCCTCGACGGTGGCGTCACCGGCGACACCGCCGCCGAGTACGTCGACGTAGTTCCGGAGGCAATCGCGGCGGCGGAATCCACAGCCACACGCGACGTGGTCGCCGGGCGGCGCAAAGGCTACCTGGTGGTCGGTCCGCTCTTGTGGCCAAAGCCGGACGTGCGCTATGCGGGTTCGAACGCGACGTCGACGATCGACATGTCCCGCCTTCAGCGCCTGGTGCACGACGAGCTGATCGCAACCCGGCTTCGTTCCGCGGGGATGGACCCGCACCAGGTCGATGCACTCACGGCCTTGAACCTCCAGATGTCCACCGAACGCCTAACGGCGCGCGGCCGCGGCGGATCCGGCGAGATCGGCAGCGTCGTCGCGTTCATCGTGGCGTTTCTGCTCTACATCACGATCTTTTTCTACGGCCAGATCGTCATGCGCGGCGTGATGGAAGAAAAGCAGACCCGCGTCGCCGAGACAGTGGTGTCGAGCGTCAGGCCGGACACGCTGCTGTTCGGAAAAATTCTGGGTGTCGGCGGTGTGGCCGGTGCGCAGCTGCTCATCTCCGGACTGGCGACGATGCTTCTCGTCCAGCGTCGCGGACCGATATTGGCGCGGCTGCACATCGAGGCGGGTAGCTTTTCACTGCCGCACGTGGCGCCCGGGATGGCAGCACTGCTCGTCGTGTATTTCATCCTCGGCTACATCGTCTATTCGTCCTTGTTCGCGGCGATCGGCTCCATGACGAGCAGCGAGCAGGATGCGCAGCAAGTGCAGATGCCGGTCACGCTGCTGCTGGTGATCACGGCGCTGTTCATTCAGCCGGTGAGCTTCACGCCCGAGAGCGCGCTCTCGGAAGCGTTGTCGTTCATTCCGTTTTCATCGCCGATCATCATGCCGCTGCGCTTGAGCCTCGTGCCGATTCCGGCATGGAAGGTGGCGCTTTCGCTGGCAACGCTGGCGGCGGGATGTTGGCTGGCGGTGTGGGTTGCGGCGCGAATCTATCGGACGGGCTTGCTCATGTACGGCAAGCGTCC
>DAHUXU010000159.1 GCA_027307005.1 Gemmatimonadota bacterium | reverse complement strand
ACACCTTGGGCTCCGGCATGACCTCGGGCATCACGTCGGGCACGGATTCCGACCCCTGAATCTCGAGCTCGGTTTCGGGCCGTCGCTCCTCTCCCCACAGCGCCCACGCGAGCAGGAAGGCTCCGGTGCTCACCGCGATGTCGGCCACATTGAACGTGGGCCACCGCCAGTCGCGGAATCCGATGTCCATGAAGTCGACCACTCCGATCGGCGAACGCACGCGGTCGATGAGGTTGCCCACCGCACCGCCGCAGACGAGGCCGAGGGCGACCACGCGCAGGACATCCTCGGACCGGGTGCCGCGGTAGAGGCGGCCGAGGATCACCAGGGCAACGACCGTGAGCACGAGAAAGATCTCACGAGACCACGGTCCGAGATTGAGGCCGAAGGCCGCGCCGGGATTGAACACCAGCGTTAGGCGCACGACCTCGCCGAACACGTTCTGCGGCACCCGCTGCCCTGGGAGATAATCAACCGCGGCGATCTTCGTGATCACATCGATCGCCACCACACCGGCGACCAACGACCAGAAGAGCGCGGGCCTAGGCCTGCTGTGGCTGCTGCTTCTTGGCATCTTCCTCTCGCTGCTTGCACGCAAAGCAGAGCCGGGCGTGGGGAAGTGCATCGAGCCGGTCGAAATCGATGTCCTCACCGCAGTTGTGGCATTTGCCGAAGGTCTCCGGCGACCGGTACAGCCGGCGCAACGCCTCGTCGATGTGCCACAGGAACCTCCCCTCCTGGCTCGCGAAGAGGAACGCCTTTTCGCGTTCCATCGCGTCCGTCCCTTGATCCGCCATGTGGAACGAGTACGAGCTCAGGTCGCCGTCCGCCGATTGCGGCGTGGCGTTGAACGCCTCGGTGTAGTTGCCGAGCTCCTTGAGCACGCGCTTCCGCTCTTCGAGAAGTCTCTTCTCGAAGTGCGTCAGCAGCTTCTTGGTCATCGGTTTGCTCTTCTTCGAGCTCGCTGAAGACGGCATCGCTAGTGCACTCTCGTCAGGGCAATGCGGACGTCGTCGTCCATCACTTCGACCGTCTGCACCGCGTCAACTGTTGCCGCGACGTCACCGCCGATGATGACATCGCTCGCGAGCACTTCCCCCGCCACGTAATTCCGGTGTTCCCGGACGGCGTTCTCCACGTCGGCGTTTCCTGTCACCTGCAACCGCACCCGATCGCTCACGACATACCGCAAATCTTTCCGCATCCGCTGGACGCGGTTCACCACTTCTCTTGCCAACCCTTCGCGGCGCAAGGGCTCGCTCACCTCAGGATCGATCGCCGCGAAGTAGCCGCCTTCTTCTTTCACGACGAGGTCGCCCGTCGCCCGACGAACGACATCCAGGTCCTCGTGCGCCAACGCATGCGACTCGCCTTCGACTGAAATCACCAACGACTCGCCGCGCGAAAAGCCCAACAACGCATCACTGCTCAGCGCCGCCACTGCTTTCGCGGCGAGCGGTGTCCGCTTGCCGACTCGCTGGCCGAGTGCGCGAAAATTCGGTTTCGCTTCGAGACGAACGAGTGCATCCCCGGTGAGCGCGAACTCCACCTGCTTCACATTCAGCTCTGAACGCAAGAGCGGCACCAATGTGTCCAATACACCAGCCCTGTAATTTGGCACCACACATACGAGCCTGGAAAGCGGCTGCCTGATCTTCACTCCTGCGTCCTCGCGCGCCGCCCGCGCCAGCGTTGCCAGCCGCCGGATGCGGCCCATCGCCTGCTCGAGCGCCGCGTCGGCTTCCGACATGGAGCACCCACCAAACGGGGCGAGGTGCACCGAGGTTCCACCGCCGCCTTCTCCGCCCGCCGTCAGCTCGCGGTGCATCCAATCGGTGACGAAGGGTGCGAACGGAGCGAGCAGCCGACACGTCACCACCAACACCTCGTGCAGCGTGGCGAACGCGGCGCGATTATCCGGCGCGTCGACGTCGTAGAACCTGGCCCGGTTCACCCGCACGTACCAGTTGGACACGTCGTCGACCACGAAGTCCATGATCGCGCGCAACGCCAGCGTCGCATCGTACCGCCACATGAGCTCGTCCGCTTGGTGGCAAACGGACGCGAGTCGCGACAGCACCCAACGGTCAACGAGCGGCCGCTCGGCGAGCGGCGGGTCGTCGCCGCCCGGGGTCCAGCCGAAGTTCGCGTACTGGGCGAACATGCCGCTGTAGACGTTCTTGAGAGTCAGAAGAAACTTGCCGGCCTGGTCGCGAATCAGCTCCTCATCGAAGCGGCGCGGCAGCCAGACCTGACTCGATGCGACGAGGAAGATCCGGGTCGCGTCGGCGCCGTGGCGCGCCATGACTGCCCACGGATCGACCACGTTGCCCTTGCTCTTCGACATCTTGGCGCCGGTGGCATCGAGCACGAGATCGTTGACCACGACGGCGCGATACGGCGCGGCGAGCGCGCTGGTGCCGCCGTCGGTGACGTTGTTAGGCAACGCGTCGCCCAGGCCCGTGGCGATCGCCAGAAGCGAATAGAACCACCCGCGCGTCTGATCGACGCCTTCGGCGATGAAGTCGGCCGGATACTGGCGGTCCATGATCGCGCGATTCTCGAACGGATAGTGCCACTGTGCGAACGGCATCGATCCCGAATCGAACCAGGTGTCGATCACCTCGGGCGCGCGCCGCATCATCGCGGGTTCCCGGCACTGGTCGCAGGGCAGCTCGTAGCGATCGATGTACGGCTTGTGCGGGTCGAAGTCCGGCGGAAGCTCGGTGCCTAACCGGCGGGCGAGCTCGGCGTAGGAGCCGACCACGGTCACGTGGGACGCATCGCGTTCGCACACCCACACCGGGAGCGGCGTGCCCCAATAGCGGTCGCGCGACAGCGCCCAATCGATGTTGTTCTCGAGCCACTCGCCAAACCGTCCCTGACCGACTTCGCTCGGATGCCAGTCGACGCGCGCATTGCGGGCGAGCATGGCATCGCGGAACGATGTGGTGCGGACGAACCACGACTCGCGCGCGTAGTAGAGCAGCGGCGTGCCGCACCGCCAGCAATGCGGGTACGAGTGCTCGATCGTTCCCGCCTTCCAGAGGACGCCGCGGCGGCGGAGCTCTTCGATGATCACCGCATCCGCGTTCTTGACGAACATGCCGCCGACGAGCGGCATGTCGGCCGGGAACTCTCCCCGCAGGTTGACCGGTTGCAGGAACGCGAGTCCGTGCCGTTGGGCCGCGGCGTAGTCATCGGCGCCGAACGCCGGCGCCATGTGCACCACGCCGCTCCCGTCCTCGGCCGACACGAAGGGCTCGGCGATGATCACCTCGTGTTCGCCGGTCGTGTACGGGACCCAGTCGAGCGGCCGGCGATAGCGGCGTCCGGCGAGCTCGCGCCCAACGACGCGCCGCTCGACGCGCCAGCGATCGGGCCAGTCGTCGCCTAACACAGCGGCCGCGCGCGACTCGGCCAGCATCAAGTTGGCCTCGCTGCCGTCGCGTCGCGCCAGCTCGAGATACACGAGGGTCGGGTGCACCGCCAACGCCACGTTGGACACGAGCGTCCACGGCGTCGTGGTCCACACGAGGATCCGCGTTCCCTGTTCGCCCTCGAGCGTGAGCGCGACGTAGACGCTCGGATCGCGCACATCCTCGTAGCCTTGCGCCACCTCGTGACTCGACAGCGCCGTCCCGCATCGCGGGCAGTACGGGAGAATCTTGTGTCCGCGATAGAGCAGGCCGCGGCCGTGCAGCGTCGACAACGCCCACCACACGCTCTCGATGTACTCGTGCGAGTACGTGATGTACGGGTCGGTGTAGTCCAGCCAGTAGCCGATGCGCGCGCTGAGCTTTTCCCACTCGCTCTTGTACGTCCAGACGCTCTCGCGGCTCAGCCTGTTGAACTCCTCGACGCCCAGCTCTTCGATCTGCGGCTTGCCGCTGATGCCTAACCGCTTCTCGACCTCGATCTCCACCGGCAGGCCGTGCGTGTCCCACCCCGCCTTGCGCAGCACGTGGGAGCCCTTCATGGCGCGGTAGCGGCAGAAGAGATCCTTGATCGTGCGCGACAACACGTGGTGGATGCCGGGGCGGCCGTTGGCGGTGGGCGGGCCCTCGAAGAACACGAACTCGTCGGCGCCGGCGCGCGCGCGCAGCGTCTGGCCTAACAGATCCTCGGCCTCCCACTGGGCGAGGATCTGCTGCTCGAGCGTGTCGGCTGCGAGGTCCGGCGGCAGCAGCCGATAGGTGGCCGTCTGCTCGGCGGCGGTCATAGCTGGCTGACGACGTCGCGCACGACGGCCGTGAGGCGGGGCTCCGCCGACGCCGCGACGGCGATGATCCGCTCGACCGTGGCCGGCTCCAGCGCGTCCGGCAGACAGCGATCGGTGATG
>DAHUXU010000128.1 GCA_027307005.1 Gemmatimonadota bacterium | reverse complement strand
TCACGAAGCGCAGCTTGTTGCGCGGCTTGTAGACCAGTGGCTGGCGCGTCGAGTCATTCATCGCGAACCTCGCGGAAGCCGGACGCGCCCGTGGGCGACAGTCGCGGAGCGCATCCATCCAGTATCTGCCCGCGGCGGGGGGTCGGAAAGCTTACCGAAACCAGGACCCGGCGCGCGCTGCGGGTCCCGCCGAGGGGCCGGCGGGGGCGCACCCAACGCGTGGATGGATGCTCGCGCCCGGCCGCGACTCCACCGTACATGACGTTTACGTAAACGTCAATCAATCCGCAGCCAGATCCCGCGTACCTGGAAACACTCCGAGCAAACGCGCAGATCCACTCACGACCATCCAACCCGCAGCGTCTGCGGCCTGCGAATCCGTAAACAGCATGCCACCGGACGTCGTCACGACCACGGAGGTGGGTTTGCTGGACCACAAGGGGCATGCTAAAGTCATTCTGCAGACACGTGTTCCACATGTTGGGACTTTTGTGACGTTACCGGAGGGAAGTACATGAGCAATTCCATGCTTCGATTGGTCACGAATCTCGCCGCGGGTATCGCTTGTGCGTTCCTGACTTCATACGCCGCGGTCGCGGCGGACCCCTTGGCGCCGGGCGGCACCGTCACCGGCGACACGATCGTCCTCGGCCAGACGGCGGCGCAATCGGGGCCGCAGGCGCCCATCGGCGCGTCGAAGTGGGGGCTCAGTGCCTTCATCGCCTCCGTGAACGCGCACGGAGGCGTCGCCGGAAAGAAGCTTCGTCTCATCAGCTACGACGACGGCTACCAGCCCGCGCAGACGACCGCGCTCGACAAGAAGCTCGTGTATGAAGACGGCGTCTTCGCGATCGTGGGCAGCATCGGCAGCCCGACGACTGCCGCGGTCTACAAGGTGCTGAACGAGGCGCACGTACCGCTGGTTTCGATGGGGAGCGGAAGCCCCCTCTTCTATCAGCCCGGGTTGAAGTACGTGTTCCCGTCATGGCCGATCTACACGACCGACGGCAAGACGATGGGTGCATTCGTCAAGAAGCATTTCAGCGGCCAGCCCGCTGCGGTGATCTATCAGGACGATGCCTTCGGCAAGCCGATTCTCGAGGGAATCAAGAGCGAGCTCGGCAAGGTCGACGTCGAGATACCGTACGTACCTTCGCAGGTCGATTTCAGCAGCGCCGTCATCAAACTGAAGTCGGCCGGGATCAAGGTCGTGATGCTGGCGACGATTGCGACCTCGGGCGCGCAAATTCTCAATCAGATGGCGAGCCTCGACTACCATCCGACGCGCATCCTGACATCGTCAGCCTGCGGATACGGCGGGATCTTCGACGCGATCGGATCGCTGGACGGCGCGTATTGCACTGCGTTCCTTCCTCCCCCCGGCAGTGCCGATCCTCAGTGGGCCGAATTCGCCTCCGCGATGGGAAAGTACGCTCCAGGCCACGCGGCCGATATCTACGCCGCCTGGGGCTGGCTGGCCGGCCAGGTCACGTATGCGGGTCTGGAAAAGATCAAGGGACCGATCACCCGTGACGCTTTCGTCGCGCAACTCGAGACGCTGCACGATTTCGACACGATTGCAGGCAAGATCAGCTACTCACCGCAGCGGCACGACGGGGGCTGTTGCCAGTTGCTGTGGCAAGCCAAGGGCGGCAAATGGGGGATCGTGCCCGACAGCGCGTTCAACGGCTCGGCGGCGATGACCAAGTAGCGCCGACCCCGCCGTGACGCAGTATCTGCTCCAGATCTCGCTCGCGGGACTGGCCCAGGGCAGCCTGTACGCGCTTACCGCGCTGGGGCTCGTCGTGATCTACAACGCGAGCACCGTCGTCAACTTCGCACACGGTGCGATGGGAATGGCCGCGACGTACGTCGCTTACGTCCTGATTTCCCAGTTGCACGTGCCGGTGCCGCTCGCCTTCGTTGGCGCGATCGCGGCGGCGTTCATCCTCGGCGCCGTCGTCCAGGCGTTGCTCCTCGAACGTCTGAACGGCGCGCCGATCCTGACCCAGGTCGTCGTGACGCTCGGCTTGTTCATGTTCCTGGAGGGGGTGCTGGGCCTCGCATTCGGCTACAACCCGCGCCCGATGGCGCCGCCGATCGCGATCGCCCCGGTCACGGTCGCAGGCCTGGTCCTGCGGCCGCAGGACATCGTCCAACTCGCGCTGCTCGTCGCACTCGGCGTCGCGCTCGCCGCGCTCTTCGGGGCGACGAAGCTCGGTCTCGGCATGCGAGCGATCACCGAGAACACCTATGCCGCCCGCCTGATGGGAATTCCCGTCGGGCGCGTCCTTGGGACCGCCTGGGGCCTCGGCGTCCTCCTGGCGGCGGTCGCAGCGATCCTTGCCGCTCCGACGACGTCCGTGACCCCCAACATGATGGACACGATCGTCGTCTACGGATTCATCGCGGCAATCCTCGGCGGCTTCGGCTCCCTCGTCGGCGCGGTCGTAGGCGGATTGATCCTCGGAGTGATCGTCAACATGATCGACGCGTTCCTCGCACCCGAGCTCGCCATGTCCATCGTATTCGGGCTTCTGGTGCTCGTTCTGTACGTCCGGCCCGACGGTTTGTTCGGTCGCAAGGCAGTGCAGAAGGTCTAGCGGGACTCACTCGTGCCACGATACGCGGTTACCGTTCCGGTCGTGATCATTGCGGCCGTGTTGCCGCTCGTCCTTCAGCTGATCGGCGAACGGCAGGTCTATTGGCTGTTCGTCGTGTCGGAGTTCTTCGTCTTCGCAATCGTCGCGATCAGCCTCGACCTCCTGATGGGCCGGACCGGTCAGATCTCGCTGGGTCACAGCGGATTCGTCGCGGTTGGCGCCTACACCGCGGCCATACTCAACGCGCGCTTCGGGGTCGATCTGCTGGGCGGCGCGTTTGCCGGCGGTTCGCTTGCGGCCATCGCGAGCCTGTTTCTCGGCGTCCCCGCGACGCGCCTGCGCGGACATTATCTCGGCATCGTCACACTGGGATTCGGGATCGCCGTCGATCAGATCGCACTCAAGTGGGACGCGCTGACCGGTGGCGACCAAGGCCTGCATCTGCACCGACCCACGCTGCTCGGCCTCGACGTCGGCACCCCGGTCCTGATGTACTACGTCGCATTGATCGCGCTCATCGTGGCGACGCTCCTGGTCTGGAGCCTGACCCGGACCCGCCTCGGACGCGCGTTCGCTGCCGTCAAGGACAGCGAGATCGCCGCCGCCGCAATGGGCGTCCCGGTCGCCAGCACCAAGGTCGTCGCTTTCGTGTGCAGCGCTTTCCTTGCGGGCGCCGCCGGTGGCATCTATGCGTTTCTCGCGGGATTCGTCGCCCCGGAGGACTTCGGAATCGACAGCTCGCTCCTGTTCTTCGCGATGGTCGTCATCGGGGGAATGGGCTCGATCCCGGGCGCGATCGGCGGCGCGATCATCGTGGACGCGATCAAGAACGCAGCAGCGACCGTAAGCGGCCTCTCCCTCGCGATCCTCGGCGGCATGATCGTGCTGGTGGTGCTGTTCTTCCCGGGAGGACTGAAAGCTCTGCTGCGTCGCCGCACGGCGAAGCGCAGGCCGCTCGACCGGACGCGCAATGCCACGGTGCCCCTCGATGCTTGAGGCGCGCGGTGTGACGGTTCGGTTCGGCGGACTGGTCGCCGTCGATCGGCTCGATCTCGACGTGCCGGACACCGGGATCTTCGCGTTGGTCGGACCCAACGGAGCCGGCAAGACGACGCTCATCAACGCGCTGAGCCGCGTCTGTTCGATTGCGAGCGGCAGCGTACGCGTCAATGGGACCGACGTGCTGGAGTTGTTGCCGCATCAAGTGGTCAGCGCCGGCGTCGCGCGGAGCTTCCAACGAGCCGAGCTCTTTCCGACGCTGACGGTGCTCGAGAATCTGCTGGTCGGCCTCCACAGCGAGATGACGACCGGCCTGGAAGGCGCCCTGATGACGCCTTCGACCCGAAGGCAGGAAAAGGCCGCGCGCGTGCGCGCCGAGCGGCTGTTGCGCGAGCTCAACCTGTGGGAGCTGCGCGACTTCTCCCCGGCCGACCTCCCGTACGGGCACCAGAAGCTGCTGGACGTTGCGCGTGCACTGATCTCGGAGCCGAAGCTGCTCCTGCTGGACGAGCCATTCGCGGGGCTCACGGAGGCCGAGACGCCCCGCCTCCTCGCGTGCATCGCGGGTGCCGGCAGACGGTGCGCCGTGCTGATGATCGAGCACCACTTCGAGCTGCTCGAAGGCATCGCCGAGCGTGTGACGGTGATGAACTTCGGTCGCAAGATCGCCGAAGGGTCGCCCTCCGGCGTGCGTCGCGACCCGGAAGTCCTGCGGTGCTACCTGGGCACCGGCCGTCACGGACAGGCGGAGACGGCCGCGTGCTGAAGCTCGACCACGTCCACGTCCACTACGGTCGCGTGCAGGTGCTGCGTGGCGTGAGCCTCGAGATCCCCGACAGTTCGGTCGTCGCGCTTCTCGGGGCGAACGGAGCCGGCAAATCGACGATGCTGAAAGCGATCTCCGGGATCCTGAGGCCGTCGCGTGGAACGATAATCTTCGATGGCGAGGACATCTCGCGCCTCGACTCGTCCGCAATCGTGCGACGCGGCGTCATCCATTGCCCGGAGGGCAGACAGGTCTTTCCCGGGCTGACCGTCCGCGAGAACCTTCTGCTCGGAAGCTACGTGCGGGGCAATCCGAGGGTGCAGTTCGACCGCGTGATCGACATTTTCGAGGCGCTTGGACCGCGACTCGGCCAGCTCGCCGGAACGCTGTCGGGTGGCGAGCAACAGATGCTGGCCATCGGTCGAGCGCTGATGGGTGAGCCAAGGCTGCTCCTCCTCGATGAGCCGAGCCTCGGCCTCGCCCCACTCATCGTCGAGTACATCTTCAAGGTCATCTCGAAGTTCCACGAGCACGACATCTCGGTACTCCTGGTCGAGCAGAACGCCACGCTCGCCCTCGAATTCGCCGATTGGGCGTATGCCCTGTCGCATGGGCAGATTCGCTTCTCCCAGGCGGCGGACGAGCTGCGCGATTCCGACCTGGTCCGCAGCGCATACCTCGGCTGAACGGGGCTCGCAGCTTGACCCGTCGGGGATGAATTGATATGATTAACATATAGAATTTAGGTCCATATGTTGAGACTTTTCGGAGGTCAAGCTCGATGATCCGAAACACCTGGTACGTCGCCGGTCTGTCGCGCAACTTCAAGTACAAGCTCGACAAGAAGGTCATCACTGCGTTGCCGATGGTCATGTGGCGCGCGCAGGACGGCAAGGTCGTGGCGTTCGATGGGCGCTGCTGCCACAAGCGTTTCCCGCTCTGGGATGGGAAGCTGCTCGACAACGGGGTCTTGCGCTGCGCCTATCACGGCCTCTGTTACGACAGCTCGGGCAAATGCGTCGATATTCCGATGCAGCGCGACATTCCGATCTCGCCGGCCGCACAGCTGCGTCGTTATCCGGTCGTCGAGCAGGACGGCCTCGTCTGGCTTTGGCCCGGTGACCCCGCGAAAATCGGTGACGTAAAACCGCCGCGGATACCGGAGCTCGCCGACTCGCGCTACGAGGCAGTCATTGCCGACCCGCCGATCAGGATTCGCGCCAATTCCCGCCTGCTGATCGAGAACCTGCTGGACATCACCCACTTCTTCCCGTTGCACGACGGCAACATCGGAGACCTCGCCAATTCGATGATCCCGGTCGGGCTGGTCGAAGGCGTGGTGGACGGGAATCCCAAGGTCATGACCACGCGCAGCGTGCAGAACTACCTGCTGCCCCCGTACTATCAGCGCTGGTTCGGCCTCGAGGTGGTGGACCGGAACCACACCCACGCGATGATCGGCCCCGGTCTGGTCCGCGTTCAGCTGCACGTCGCTCCGCCCGGCAAGCTCGGCACCGACGACGAAGCCGGATACATCCTGTGCCACACCGATACGCCGGTCGACGAACATCACCTCGAGTGGCACTGGATCATGATCGCGAAAGCCGGGGCGCGTTTCCCGCCCGATCGGTCGATGACGCTTGCCCAGGGGATGGCATTCGAGTTCCCCGAGGTCGTTGCCCAGGACGAATGGGCACTGGCCAAGCAGCAGGAAATGCTCGATTTCTCCGATTCGCTCTCCGACAACACGACCTATCGCGAGATCAACCTGCGCTCGGACGTGGGCGTCGTCCATGCGCGCCGCGTGCTCGCTCGCATGGAGAAGGCGGAGAACAACGAGTCCTCCGGGTTGTCGGCGTCATCCCTGGAGATGGCGAAATACGCGTCCAACCTCAGGGCACAAGGAGCCGGATGATGAAAGTGATCGTCGACTTTGATGCGTGCATGAGCAACGCCCAGTGCGTGCTCGCTGCACCGGATGTCTTCGAAGTGCGCGAAGACGGCATGCTGTACGTCTTGCAGGAGGAGCCGCCGGAGAGTGCTCGCGCACGAGTCGAAAACGCGGCACGGCTTTGTCCGACGCAGGCGATCACGATCGAAAAATAGACGCGTGCGTTCCGTCGTCATCGCCGGCGCATCGCTCGCCGGCTTCTCCGCCGCGCAAGCTCTGAGGAAGCGCGGATTCGACGGAACGATCACGGTCGTCGGCGAAGAGCCGCATTTGCCTTACCAGCGCCCGCCGCTGTCGAAGCAGTTTCTCTGCGGAGAATGGGACCGGTCCCGGCTCGGCCTGCGCATCGCCGACGGCCTGAAGCTCGAGTGGCTTCTAGATGCACGAGCCGCGGCCCTCGATCCGCAGCGGCGCGAGGTCGTCCTCGCCGAC
>DAHUXU010000120.1 GCA_027307005.1 Gemmatimonadota bacterium | reverse complement strand
GTCGCGGCGGACGCGCCGGCGCCCCCGGCGGCGGCCGCGCCCGACCGCGATGAGTTAGGCGAGCTGAGCTGGGTCGTCGTGGATACCGAAACCACGGGGATGCGTGCCTGGCACGGCGACCGCATCACCGAGGTCGCGGCCGTGGTCGTGCGCAACGGCGTGGTGTGCGAGCGGTTCGAGACGCTCGTCAACCCCGAGCGGCCGATTCCGCGCATGATCACCGCGCTGACGCACATCGACGCCGCGATGGTCCGCACTGCGCCCGTCTTCGGCGACGTGTGCGACGAGCTGCTGCGCATGCTCGAGGGCCACGTGTTCGTGGCGCACAACGTCGAGTTCGATTGGCGATTCCTGAGCGCCGAGTTGGTGCGTGCGCGCGGGCGCCGCCTCGTTGGGCGCAAGCTGTGCACGGTCCGTCTGGCTCGGCGCGTGCTGCCGTATCTGCGCAGCCGGCGGCTCGACAGTCTCGCGCGGTATTACGACATCGAGATCACCGATCGTCACCGCGCGGGCGGCGATGCGCACGCGACGGCGCACGTGCTGCTGCGGCTGTTGGACCAGGCACGCGCGCTCGACTGCACCCGGTGGAACGATCTCGAGCAGCTCGTCGCGGCGCCCCGTCGCGGTCGGCGCCGTCGCGGGCGCCGCTCGTCGATGCCGCGCTGGTCCGACGGCTGGGGCGAAGGGCAGGGTTAGGAGCACGCGCCGATGAACACACCGCAGGTACTCAAGCGAACGATCGGCGCCTGGACGGTGCACGCGATCCAGGCTGGTGCGATCCACCTCGACGGCGGCGCGATGTTCGGCGTGGTGCCCAAACCACTGTGGGAGAAACGCCTTCCCGCCGATGAGCGCAATCGCATTCCGATGGGCATGCGCTGTCTGTTAGTCGAGCACGATTCGGGCCTCGTGCTGATCGACACCGGCGCCGGCAACAAGGAGAACGCGCGCTTCTACGACATTTACGGCATCGAGAATCGCGGAACCACGGGACCGACCGCGCTCGAGGATGGCATCCGCGCCGCCGGACACGCGCCCGAAGACATCTCCATCGTGATCAACACGCACCTGCATTTCGATCACGCGGGCGGCAACACGTACCGCGACGAGAGCGGAGCCATCCGGCTGTCGATGCCCAACGCGCGCTACGTGGTGCAGCGCGGCGAGCATCACTTCGCCACGCACCTCAACGAGCGGACCGCGGCCAGTTACTTCGCGCACAACTACGAGCCATTGCGCGCGGCGGGCCGGCTGGAGCTGGTGGAAGGCGAGCGGGAGATCGTCCCCGGCATCACGGTGCTGCCGACGCCGGGCCACGTCCCGTTTCACCAGTCGGTGCTGCTCCGGTCGAGGGGCGACACGGCGCTGTATCTGGGCGACCTGGTCCCGACGACGACGCACCTGCCGCTGCCGTGGATCATGGCGTACGACGTGGATCCGTTGGTCACGCTCGAGACCAAGCGCCGGATCCTCCTGCGGATGGAGGCCGAGGGATGGCTGGCGCTGTTCGAGCACGACGCGTTTCACGCGTGGGGTCGCGTCGTCCATGATGGTAAGGCGTACGCGCTGGCCACGGATTGACTGGCCGCCTCGCCGCCGATAAATTGTGTAACGACAATCAGGTAAAGCAGAGCGATTGGACCGCTCTCACCCTTCGGCCCTCGTGTGGCATGTGCGAGGCGTGCTGTAGGAGTTCAGTGTTCGAGACGACGCCCGGGGTAGGGCGCGCGTCGCGCATCGCGGACTCCGGAGAGGCGTCCGCGATTTTTTTCTCACGCTAGGAGGAACCTCGCCCATACAGGACAGCACGAAACGCGTCCGCGTCAACCGGCAGATCCGCATCAGTCCGCTGCGGGTCATCGCACCCGATGGCTCTCAGTTAGGCATACTGGATTTGGAGACCGCCCTTGCGCAGGCAGAAGCGCAGGGACTCGATCTCGTGGAAGTCGCTCCGTTGGCTCGGCCGCCCGTGGTCCGCATCATGGATTACGGGAAGTTCAAATTCGAGCAGGCCAAGATGGCCCGCCAGGCCAAGAAGAAGCAGCACGTGATTCACCTCAAAGAGGTGAAGTACCGTCCGGGCATCGACGACCACGACTTCGATACCAAGACGCGCCACGCGCGGCGATTCCTGGCCGACGGCAACAAAGTGAAAGTGACCATGATGTTCCGCGGCCGGCAGGTCGCGCACCCGGAGTTAGGCAAAGAGGTTCTCGACCGCGTGTCCACCGAGTTGTCGGACATCGGCAAGATCGAAACCGACGCCAAGCTCGAGGGCAAGAACATGACCATGATTCTCGCTCCCAAGTGAGACGGAACGACTCCCATGCCGAAGATGAAGACGCACCGGGGTGCGGCGAAGCGCTTCTCGAAGACCGGATCGGGCAAGATCCGGCGCTACAAAGCGTACAAGAGCCACATCCTCACCAAGAAAACGTCCAAGCGGAAGCGCAGACTCCGCCGCGCCGGCCTCATCGCGACGACCGGTGATACCAAGCGCATCAAGCGCCTCATTCAGGCCTAAGGAGATCCCCCATGCCTCGGGTCAAGTCGAACGTCACGCGGCTCAAGCGCAAGAAGCAGGTCATGGAGCACGCGCGTGGTGCATTCGGCGCGCGCAGCAAATTGTGGAAGGCGGCGAAGGAAAACGTCGAGCGCGGATGGAAATACGCGTACCGCGACCGCCGCAACAAGAAGCGCGAGTTCCGCCGCCTCTGGATCGTCCGCATCAACGCGGCCGCGCACCAGCACGACATGAGCTATAGCGTGTTCATGGACGGCCTCAAGAAGGCCGGCATCGAGGTGGATCGAAAGATCCTCGCCGACCTCGCCGTGCACGAGCCGGCGGCGTTTACCGTCCTCGCCGAGAAGGCGCGGGCGGCGCGCTCCTAAGGCCTAACGGTCCTTAGGTCGAGCCGGAGCGAGGCGGACCCGCCGCGTCGTTCCACCCGCGTCCGTTGCGCTCGGCGGCGAAGGCCACTGGTCGGCTTTCGCCGCCGCGTTGTTGTCATCCACTCGCGATCACCAATGACGCTCGATGAATTCCTGACGGCAGTGGCGGCGCTCGAACCGACGGCGCTCGCGCGCGTGGGCGCCGCCGGCTCGCCGGCCGAGCTCGAGGCCGTGCGCACTGAGCTGCTGGGACGCAAGAGCGGCCGCCTAACGGAACTCATGCGCGCGCTGCCCGGTCTGTCCGCGGAGGCGCGCCGCGACGCCGGCGCCGCCGTCAACCGGCTCAAGACCGCGCTCGAATCGGCGCTCGAGGAGCGCCGCGCCG
>DAHUXU010000102.1 GCA_027307005.1 Gemmatimonadota bacterium | reverse complement strand
CGAATAGTGGCCGGCGAGCAGCGTGACGATCCCGATCTCGCCGCGGCGGGAGCGCACCTCGCACCGCTCGCCGTCCAGTGGCAGCAGCACCAGGTCCACCGACGGGCGCGCGAGGAGCATCTCGACGAAGCCGCCCCAGCGCGGGGCGAGCGCCGGCCACCAGGCGCGCGTTCGGCTGCGCACTTCGAGATAGAGATGCGCCATCGCGTTGCCGCTCACCATCACGGCCACCTCGGCACGCGGCGCAAAGGTCCACGGATGCGCGAGCACGCGGTGGCCGGCGGCGCGAATCGCGTCCGCAAGATCGTCGTGCGATGATACCGGCGAGTGTCCGTGATCGCTCGCGATCCAGAGATCCGTGCGGTCCCACCGTCCAGCGCGCTCCAGATCCGTGCGCAGCGCGCCCACGAATTCATCCAACGCGATCACGGCACGGTGCGCGTCGGGCGAGTCATGCCCCGATGCATGCGAGCATTTGTCCAACGCGAGCAGCGCGAGGAAGGTGACGGCGGGGCTTTCTCCCTCGATGCGCCGGCGCGTGACGCGCGCCGCCAGCTCGTCGATGGCGAACCAGGCGCGCGCGTCGCCGCGCCAGTGGGTGCGTGCGAGAGTCCACAGCAAGCCCGCGTTGCGTCCCATCTGCGAGCGGCCGCGCGCGCCGCGCGAAATCATGCTCATCGCGGTGAAGCACGATGGCGAGAGCTCGAACAACGTGCGCGCATCTCCATCGAGATCTGCATCCATGTGGCGCATTTCCGTGCCCAGATAGCTGCGGCAATACGGCGGCACGCGGCATCGCGCTCGCGCCCGGTCGTACCAACGCAAGCCCGGCAGTCCCACCGCTCCTGGAAATCGGCCGGTGAGGAACGGCGCGTATGCGGGGCCGGTCACGGATGGGAACACCGTGGTGACTGTGTGCAGTCCTCCTTCCGCGCGCAGCCGTGCCAGATGGCCGAGCTCGCCGCGCGCGAAGGGCGCGTCGAAGACATCGGCGCGAGCGCCGTCGAGCAGAATCAGAACGAGCGACAACTCGAGGCGTGGTGTGTGGGTTCACCGGGCGCACAGCGTCCCTCCCGACGCGTGGACCGTCGGGCTAGCTTTGAGTCTCTCTTTCCGCGCACACATGGCCTCACGACCCAAACCTCGAAAGAAACGCGCTGCGGTAACAACGGCATCGGGAAAGAAAGCCGATGTGAACAAGATGGCCGCGGCCGAGCAGGGATCGCGCGATGGATTTCGCGAGCGCACGGAAGAAGGTCATCTGAAGGCGGGCAGGATACCACCATCGCAGGTGGAGCGGGGCAGACAGGCGGGCGCGGTCAAGATCGTCGACGAGCGTCCGATCGACCAGTCCATTCGCGACTACATCCCGCCGCTCATCACCGAAGATGAAAAGCTGTTGCGTGCCCAAGGCTCGCGTGAGCCGTCGGGCGACTTCACGCGGACGGATCCGTGGCGCTTGCTGCGAATCACGTCCGAGTTCATTGAAGGATTCGACACGCTCGCGGCGGTGGACAAAGCGGTCACCGTGTTCGGGTCGGCGCGCGTTGGTCCGGATGATCCGCAGTACGCGGCCGCGCTGGAGACGGCGCGACTTCTGGCCGAAGCGGGTTTCGCGATCATGACGGGTGCGGGGCCGGGCATCATGGAAGCAGGAAACAAGGGCGCGCGGCTCGGCCACGGGCGGTCGATCGGCTGCAACATCGAGCTGCCGTTCGA
>DAHUXU010000045.1 GCA_027307005.1 Gemmatimonadota bacterium | reverse complement strand
CGCGGTGCTGCTCATGCGCGACGGACGCGTCGTGGCGCACCACGAATATGGTTGGGCGGATCGTGCACGCGGTCAGCGCGTCACGCAGAACACGATCTTTCACTACGGATCGATCACCAAGCAGCTCACCGCAATCTCGATCATGCAGCTGCGCGATCGAGGCAAGCTGACGTTGGACGATCGCGTGACGAGCTACATCCCTGAACTGCGGCAGGTGCACGACCCGTTCGGGTCGATGGACAGCATCACCATCCACATGCTGATGTCGCACTCCGCCGGGTTTCAGAACCCGACGTGGCCGTACAAGCAGGGCTTGCCGTGGGAACCGTTCGAGCCGACGACGTGGTCGCAGCTCGTTGCGATGATGCCCTACCAGCAGATCTACTTCAAACCGGGATCGAAATACAGCTACTCGAACCCCGGTTTCATCTATCTGGGCCGCATCATCAGCGAGCTGACCGACGATCCCTGGGAGACGTACGTCCAGAAGAACATTCTGTCTCCGTTAGGCCTGACGCGCAGCTACTTCAACACGACGCCCTACTACCTGGCTGACGATCGCTCGGCGAACTACACTGTGGTGCACGACACGGCGACCGGCGGCGTGCACGTGCAGGACAACGGGCGCGAGTTCGATCCGGGGATCACGATCCCGAACGGCGGATGGAACGCGCCGCTGGCGGATCTGGCCACGTACCTTGCGTTCCTCACCGATGCGTCGCGCGGCGATACGGCGCTCGAGCGGCGATACGGATACGTGCTGTCGCGCAAATCGCTCGAGGAGATGTGGCATCCGCTGTACCTGACGACGCCCGACAGCGCCAAGCATCCGGAATGGATGGGGCTCTCGTTCTTCGTGCTGCCGCGCGGCGCGTCGACGCTCATCGGACACACCGGCAGCCAGGCCGGGTTCCTGGCGTTCATGTACTTCAATCCGGCCACCAAGGCGGCTGTCGTCGCCGCGTTCAACACCAACGACGACGCGAGCGATGACGGGAAGCCGAGCGCGTTCGAGGTGATCCGTCAGGCGGCGCTCGCGCTCATCCAGTAAGACGCCTAACGGAGCGCGTCGAGCACCTTGCGCGCCGACCGCACGCGGCCGATGGTCGGAAAATACCGGGTGACCGGGAAGGTGTGCAGATCCGCCTCGCGCGCCGCCATCGCGTCTTCGACGAACACGAAGTTGTATCCGAGGTCGTAGCCGGCGCGCGCCGTCGACTCGACGCCGACGTTGGTCGAGATCCCGCCGATCACGATCGTGTCCACGCGATGCCGGCGCAGTTGGAGATCGAGATCCGTGCCGTGAAACGCGCCCGGCTGATGCTTGGTGATGCGGACATCCGACTCGGCGGCATTGAGCTCCGGCACGATCTCGGACCAGTCGCGCGGCGCCTCGAATGGCGGACGAGGTTTGTCGACGATCGGTCGCGGAAACAATACGCCGTGCGGTCCCGGGTCGACGTTCACGAGCACGACGAGGGAACCGCGCGTGCGAAATCCGGCTGCGAGCTGCGCCGCGCGCGCAATGACGTCGGCTGCGGCGTGCGGTTGGGTGGCCGTGGACGCGATGCCGCGCTGCAAGTCGATGAGGACGAGGGCGGTGCTCGATGGATCCAGCGTGAGAGATGTCATGATCGGGTTCCGGTAAGGCGGACAAGACCTGACACAGAAGGACACTGCCGGACCGTTAGGCCCGGGGTCAGGTCAGGACTCATTCAGGAGGCGCCGGGCGCCGAGACCGGCGCGGCCGGGAGCGCACGCGCGCTGCCTAACGACCGGCGCTTCGCGTGCACCATGCCCCACTTCACGCGATACGCCGATGCCGCGGCGATCAGCACCACGCACAGTTCGATGTACACCTTCTCGCCGTCCAACCAGTCGACTGGTTGGCCCTTGAGCGTCGGGTCAGAGAACAGCGAGTGGGCGAAGAAGACCGCGGCCGACACGTACGCCACGTAGTGCAGGAGCTTCCACGTCTGGCGGGTCATCCGATGCCGGACATACGATGTGACCACCACCAATGCCAACGCGTAGAGACCGATCGCGCCCAACGAGTTGACGAGCGGTTGCTTGGGCGACTGCACGGGTAGGACGATATCGAAGAC
>DAHUXU010000040.1 GCA_027307005.1 Gemmatimonadota bacterium | reverse complement strand
ACCCGCACGCGATCGCGGTGAGCAGGAACGAAAACACGATCGCCGGACCCGCCCCGGGACGGGCCGGGTCGCCGACGATCGCCGTGCCGGTCGTGGCGAAAATCCCGGCGCCGATCGTGGCTCCCACGCCTAACGCAGTGAGGTGCCACTTGTTGAGCGATCGCTTGAGCCCGCCGCGCCGCTCGGCGTCCGCCTCGCACTCGGCGAGCGACTTCCGCATGAAGAGGGACGATGCCACTAGACCGCCCCCCTCGGCTCGTCGGCGCGCAGCGCCACGCGCATCCCGCTCGGCGGCGCGGTCAGCGGCTGACCGCGCCCACCGCCACACCGCCTACTTCTGCGGCCGCGGGCTCCTCACGCTGAATGCGCATCACTTAGAACGACCGCCACACGAAGTACACCGAGATCAGGAAGAAGATGGCCGCAATCAGGTGCACCAATGCCGGTCCCTGGCTCGCACGCAACGACACCGCCAACTCCACCGCCAGGAGCCCGAACAACGTCGTGAATTTGATCACCGGGTTGAGCGCCACCGACGACGTATCCTTGAACGGATCGCCCACCGTGTCGCCCACCACCGTTGCCGCGTGCAACTCCGTGCCCTTCTGCTTGAGCTCCACCTCGACGATTTTCTTCGCGTTGTCCCAGGCGCCGCCGGCGTTGGCCATGAAGATCGCCTGATACAACCCGAACAACGCGATCGATATCAGGTAGCCGATGAAGAAATACGGCTCCACGAACGCTAACGCGAGCGCCGCGAAGAATACGGTGAGGAAGATGTTGAGCATGCCCCGTTGGGCGTACACGGTGCAGATCTCTACCACCTTCTTGCTGTCCGTCACCGACGCCTTGGTCACGCCTTCCAGCCGGATGTTGCGCTTGATGAACTCCACCGCGCGGTATGCCCCGGTGGTCACCGCCTGCGTGGATGCACCGGTGAACCAGTAGATCAGCGCGCCGCCCGTCAACAGGCCGAGCAGAAACGGCGGATGGAGCATCGACAGTTTGTCGAGATTTTCCGTGAGGCCGTTGGTGAGCGCCACGATGATCGAGAAAATCATCGTGGTCGCGCCGACCACCGCCGTGCCTATGAGCACCGGCTTTGCCGTCGCCTTGAACGTGTTGCCCGCGCCGTCGTTCTCCTCGAGCAGATCCTTCGATCGCGCGAACTGCGGCGCGAATCCGAAGTCGCGCGTGAGCTCGGCCGCGATGTTCGGCTCTTGCTCGATCAACGACAGCTCGAAGATCGACTGCGCGTTGTCGGTCACCGGACCATACGAGTCGACCGCGATCGTCACCGGACCCATGCCGAGGAACCCGAACGCGACCAGGCCGAACGCGAACACGGCCGGCGCCACCATGAGCGCGTCCATGCCGAAGCTCGCCACCCAGGCGCCGATCGCCATGAGGCCCATGATCACGATGCCCAACCAGTAGGCGCTGAAGTTCCCCGCCACCAAGCCGGACAGAATGTTGAGCGACGCCCCGCCTTCCCTGGAGGAGCTCACGATCTCGCGCGTGTGGATCGAGTCGACCGACGTGAACACCTTCACCAGCTCGGGGATCAACGCGCCGGCTAGTGTGCCGCACGTCATCACCGTCGAAATCTTCCACCACATCGTGCCGTCGCCCAACCGCGGCAGCAGCAGATACGAGACGACGTAGGTGAGCACGATCGATACGATCGACGTCAACCACACCAGCGACGTCAGCGGCGCCTCGAAGTTCATCTTGTCGGCCGCCGCGTACCGCGCCTTCGCCACCCAGCCGTTGATGAGATACGACGCGCCGCTGGCGACGATCATCACGACGCGCATCACGAAGATCCACACCAGGAGCTGCACCTGCACCGCCGGCTCTTTTACCGCGAGCACGATGAACGTGATCAGCGCGACGCCCGTCACGCCGTACGTCTCGAACCCGTCGGCGCTCGGCCCAACCGAGTCACCGGCGTTGTCGCCCGTGCAGTCCGCGATCACACCGGGGTTGCGCGCGTCGTCTTCCTTGATGTTGAACACGATCTTCATCAAGTCGGAGCCGATGTCGGCGATCTTGGTGAAGATACCGCCCGCGATGCGCAGGGCGGCGGCGCCCAACGACTCGCCGATCGCGAATCCGATGAAGCAGGGGCCCGCGTAGTCGCCCGGAATGTACAACAGGATGCATAGCATGATGAACAGCTCCACGCTGATCAGCATCATGCCGATGCTCATCCCGGCCTGCAGCGGAATCGCGTAGCACGGGAAGGGCTTGCC
>DAHUXU010000013.1 GCA_027307005.1 Gemmatimonadota bacterium | reverse complement strand
ACGAAGACATCACCATCGTGATGGGAGTGAATCACGACAAATACGACGCGCGCCAGCACAACGTGATCTCGAACGCGTCGTGCACGACGAACTGTCTCGTGCCCATGGTGCGCGTCGTGATGGACAGCTTCGGTCTGCGGCACGCATCGATGACGACGATCCACAGCTACACGAACGATCAGAACGTGCTCGACCTGCCGCACAAGGATCTGCGTCGTGCGCGGGCCGCCGCGGTATCGATGATCCCGACCAGCACCGGCGCGGCAAAAGCGACGTCGCTCGTGATTCCCGAGGTGAAGGGCAAGATCGACGGACTCGCCATTCGCGTGCCGACGGCCGACGTCTCGTTCACGGACCTCGTGGCCGAGGTCGAGCGCCCGACGACGATCGCCGACGTGAACGCAGCCTTCCGTAAGGCATCCGAATCGGGGCCGCTCGCCGGCTATCTGGCCTATAGCGACGAGGAGCTCGTGTCGGCGGACTACATCGGCAACCCGTACTCCTGCATCCTCGACGCGAAGACCACCAACGTGATCGACGGCACGCTCGTGAAGGTGACGGGCTGGTACGCCAACGAGTGGGGCTACGCGTCGCGCTGCGTGGATCTTCTTCGATACGTCGGCGCACGGCTGTGAGTCAGACCGTTTCGCCGGCGGCGCGGCGCCGCGATCTCATCGCACTCCTGATTCTCGCCGCCGGCGCCCTCGTCGCGAGCTATGGCTACCTCGGCTTGCACCACATGGCGGCCGCGCCGCTCGTGCGTGTCCGAGGCCAGACGGCCATGGCGCGCGCCATTGCGTACACGAACATCGTGCGCACCGGATGGGGCATGATCGCGATCGGCATCGCCGCGGTCGTCTGGTCGTTCGTGGCGAACCGGAAATCGGCGGGCCCAACGGACTGATGGGCAAGCGCACGATCAACGATCTCACGGATGCCGAGGTGCGCGGGCGGCGCGCGCTGGTGCGCGTGGACTTCAACGTGCCGATGGACGATCGCGGCGCCGTCACCGATGACACGCGGATGCGCGCCGCGCTGCCGACACTCGATGCCCTGTTCGCCCGCGGCGCGCGCACGCTCGTACTGCTCTCGCACTTGGGCCGGCCGAAAGGCGGTCCCGATCCACGGTATTCGCTGGCGCCGGTCGCGCGGCATCTGGCGACGCTCACGACGCGTCCGGTGAGATTCGTGGCATCCACCGTTGGGCGGGAAGCCGTCGAGGCCACGACGACCGCGGCGCCGGGGACGATCCTCCTCATGGAGAACACGCGGTTCCTAACGGGAGAGGAAAAGAACGACGGCGCGCTCGCCGCGCAGATGGCCGAGCTCGGCGATTTCTACGTGAACGACGCGTTCGGCACCGCGCACCGTGCGCACGCCTCCACCGAAGGCGTCGCGCATCATCTCCATCCCGCCGTGGCGGGGCTGCTCATGGACACCGAGCTGCGCTTTCTCGGCGACGCCCTGGCGCATCCGGAGCGGCCGTTCATCGCCATTCTGGGCGGGGCGAAAATCTCCGGCACGATCGACGTCATCGACGCGCTCCTGCCCAAGGTCGACGCGCTGCTCATCGGCGGGGCGATGGCGTGCACGTTTTTTCGCGCGATCGGCCTCGAGACGGGGACGTCGCTGGTCGAACCCGACCGCATCGACATGGCGAAGGCGCTCGTGTCGCGCGCCGGCGATACGCTCGTGCTGCCTAACGACGCCGTCGTCGCGCCGTCCCTCGATGCGGGCCGCGAGGCGCACGCGGTGGCGCGCGACGCCATCGGCGCGAGCGAAGCCATGTTCGATGTTGGGCCGCGCACCTGCGGCGCGTTTGCCCAACGGATCATCGGTGCGCGCACCGTCGTGTGGAACGGACCGATGGGCGTGTTCGAGACGCCGCCGTTCGATCGCGGCACCCGCGCCGTCGCCGAGGCGATGGCGCGTGCGACCGCCGCCGGCGCCACGACCATTGTCGGCGGCGGCGATTCGGCGGCGGCGGTCGATGGCATGCACCTCGCAAGCCGCATGACGCACGTGTCGACGGGCGGCGGCGCATCGCTCGAGTTTCTCGAAGGAAAGGTCCTGCCAGGCGTCGCAGCGCTCGACGATCAGAGCACTTAGATGCAAAAGCCCGTGTTTGCCGCGAATTGGAAGATGCACTACGGTCCGCAAGAGACGCGGACGTACCTGCTCAAGTTCCTGGCGTCGTATCCGCCGCACGACGACCGCACCATCATTTTCTTTCCGTCGGCCGCGTCGCTCGCCGTCGCCGGATTCGCCCTGCGCGATCGTCCGGACATTCTGTTAGGCGTGCAGAACGTGCACTGGGAAGAGAAGGGCGCATTCACGGGCGAGACCTCGGTCCTCATGGCGCGCGACTGCGGCGCGACCGTCGCGCTCGTCGGCCACTCGGAGCGACGCCAACTCTTTGGCGAGACCGACGAGATGACCGCCCGCAAATGCGCGACCATCGCGCGCGCCGGGCTCACTCCGCTCCTCTGCGTGGGCGAGCGCCTGGACGAGCACGAGCGTGGAATCACGCAGTCGATCGTGATGCGACAACTCAAGACCGGCGTCAGCCGTCTCGAGAAATCGCAGCTCGCGACCGTGCTCGTGGCGTACGAGCCGGTCTGGGCCATCGGCACAGGCAAAACGGCAAAGCCCGAAGACGCCACAGTCGTGCACGCCGCCATTCGCCGCTACTTCCGGGAAGCGCTCGCCGGTCAAACCGATTCCGTGCGAGTGCTGTATGGTGGAAGCGTCAACGCCGAAAACGCCGCGGAGCTCGTTGCTGCGCCCGAGATCGACGGCTTGCTCGTGGGCGGCGCGAGTCTCGACGTGGATGTCTGGACGAGAATCGTCGGTACTTGACCGCAGTGCGTAAGCTTCGTAATCTTCAGAGCTTACGCCAATCATAGAGACGCCGCGCCAGATGTACACGTTCATCATCGTTCTCCTCATCCTCGACTGCATCATCCTCGGCGTCGCTGTGTTGCTGCAGTCGCCCAAGGGTGGCGGATTGTCGGCCACATTCGGCGGAGCCGGGTCGTCGCCCGATTCGTTCATCGGCACGCGTCAAGCCGCGAACCTCCTCACGAAGACCACGTGGTGGACGGCGGGGATTTTCATGGGACTCGCGTACTTGCTGCAGCTGATGAGCGCGCACGCGTCGTCGCCGCGTTCGGTGCTCGACGAACCGTTCTCGCAGCAGCCCGCGGCGCCAACCGCGCCCGCGCCGACGAGCGCGAATCCGGCCGTACCACTCACGCCGGCGCCCGCACCGAGCTCCAACGCCAAGCCCACTGCACCCAATCCCAAGAAGCCCTGACACGGTGAGCGAGACAGGCGATCAAGCAGGGTTCCTCCTCCTCGAGGACGGAACCCTTTTTCACGGAACCACACGCACGCGACGCGAACCGTCCGTGGCCGAGGTCGTGTTCACGACGAACATGACGGGCTACCAGGAGGTGTTCACGGATCCGTCCTATCGCGGGCAGATCGTGGTGATGACGACGCCGCTCATTGGCAACTATGGCGCGAACGACGACGATCCGGAGTCGGCGGCGCCGCAGATCGCAGGCGTGGTGGTGCGCGAGCTCACGGACCATCCGTCGAACTGGCGGGCGCGCAGGGACCTCAGAAGCTGGCTTGAATCAGCGCAAATCACTGTCCTTGAACAAGTTGATACGCGTCGACTCACACGTCACTTGAGGTCGGCCGGCGTGATGCGCGGCGTGATCGGCGTGGGCGATGTGCCTGATGCGCAAAGCGTTGCGGCATTGGAAGCTTGCCCGTCAATGGAGGGATTGGATCTCGCGTCGGCGGTCTCGACGAAGCGACGGTACGCGTGGGGCGATCCTAACGCAGGGGCGCACATCGTCGCGTACGACTACGGCATCAAGCGCAACATTCTGCGGCTGTTCGCCGATCACGGGTGTCGTGTCACGGTGGTGCCCGCGGACACGCCGGCGGCGGCCGCGCTCGAGCTCGCGCCTAACGGAGTGTTTCTCTCGAACGGGCCGGGGGATCCGGCGGCAGTGACGTACGCGCCGCCGATCATCCGGCAGATCGTCGAGAGCGAAGTGCCGGTGCTGGGGATTTGCTTGGGACACCAACTGTTGGGCCTGACGTTCGGCGGCCGCACGGAGAAGATGCCGTACGGACATCGCGGCGGAAATCACCCGGTGCGGGAGCTCGAGAGTGGCCGGGTGTTGATCACGTCACAGAATCACGGATTTGCGGTGGTGGCGGAGGGTGACGCGATCGCGGGCACGCCGGAGCTCGTGATGACGCACGTGAATCTGAACGACGGGACGGTCGAAGGACTGAAGCATCGGGAGTTGCCCGTGTACGCGGTGCAGTATCACCCGGAGGCAGCGCCTGGTCCGCACGACGCACGACCGCTGTTTTCGCAGTTCATGGATTCGGTGAGATCGCACACGAGTTCAAGTGAGCCAAACGCTTGACACACAATAGGTAACGCCATAAGTTCGACTCACGTTCGCCGCCCGGCGAACGCATGACCCGAGGCTATCGAATGACCAAAGCCGACCTTGTCGAGCGCGTGACGACGCAGATCTCCCGCACCGCCGGCCCCATGATTTCCAAGAAGGATTGCGCCCGCGTCGTGGATGCATTCCTTGATGCAATCAAGGACGCGCTGAAAGAGCAGAAGAACATCGAGGTCCGTGGCTTCGGAACGTTCAAGATTCGCCAGCGCAAAACGCGGATGGCGCGAAATCCCCGCACGGGCTCGCCGGTAGAAGTCAGCGCTCGACCGGTTCCTGTCTTCAAGCCATCGAAGGAGTTGCGAGCGCTCGTCGCCGACGTGGATGCGCCGCATCCAGGTGAGGCGAGTCCCGCCGCATAAAGGCGGACCACACGGACAAGGCCGGACAA
>DAHUXU010000011.1 GCA_027307005.1 Gemmatimonadota bacterium | reverse complement strand
GGAACACGAACGCTGCAGCGCCCGACAGCACGTAGAGCGAGCGCCGGAGCGGGTGGAATTGCGTTAGGCCGATGCCGCTCACCGCTTCGGGCGAAATCACCTTCACCGCCACCACGCGGTTGTGCCGCGCGTCGCGCGCGAGGTACACGGCGCCCATGCCGCCCTGGCCCAGGTCGCTGTCGATGATGTACCGGTCGGCGATCGCGCGGCGAAATCCGACGTCGGCGTCCGGCGCGGCGCCGGCCTCGACCTCGAACATCTCGTCGACCGCGGCGCCGAACGCCTCGACCATGAGCGTCCGTGTGCGCGCCGAGGGATACGGGTGCTTGCCGTTGACGATTTCCGACCAGTGCCCCTTGGACAGCCCGAGCTTGATCGCCCAGTGGTTCTGGCTGAGTGGACTGGCGGCGAGCAGCGCGGTTAGTCGATCGATTTTGAGCCGGAGACGCATCGACGTACCCGTGGCGCGAAGAAGTCGGGCGCCAAGGTAGAGGAGGCGGGCGTCAGCAGAACAGTGGCCCGCGAAAAAAGTGTTCGGGATCGTTCGATCTACGCGGCGTTGGCGCGTTGCGCCGCTTGCGGGGCTGTCGTGGAGCGTTTGAGCATCCATCGATACAGGAAAATGACGATGCCGATGAACGCCAGAACGCCCAACCACGGCGCGGGCTTGAACGATGCGGGTACGAGCGCGATCGGCGCTTCGGTGGCGAGCGCGACGATGAGGCCGGCATTGACCACGCCCCACACGCTCTCGCCCACGATCAGTCCCGACGCCACGAGCGTCCCCAATCGCTGCGCGCGTTCGGGGTCGGGCGTGTGGCGCGTGCGGCGCTCGTACCAGTGCGACAGAATGGCGCCGATGATGACCGCGAACGTGGCCGACATCGGGAGGTAGATGCCGATCCCCACAGCGAGAGGCGGGATGCGCAACTTGTGCAGCACGCCGAGTATTTCATCCAGGATGATGAGCGCGATGCCGACGAGCGCACCGATGCCGATCATGTTCCAGTCGAGGTGTCCGCCAATGACGCCGGTTGCGAGCGCCGAGATGAGTGCGGCTTGGGGAGCGGGAAGCGGATTGTGTGCGAGCACGCCGACGTTTGCCGCGCCTGCAAATCCGTACGCCTTGGCGAGGAGATTCAGCACCCACGGGACGACCGCCGCGCCGGCGCCGACGCCGACGATGAGCGCGATCTGCTGGCGCATCGGCGAGGCGCCGACCAGCTGACCGGTTTTCAGGTCTTGCAAATTGTCGTTGGAGATCGTCGCACAGGCGAAGACGATGGCGGTAACGAAAAGGGAGATCGCGATCAGCGCGGGCCGGGTATCGGCCGACGGCCTAACGGCGATGGCGAAGATCGATGCACAAATGACGATCGAGAGGATGCCCACGCCGGAGATCGGGCTGTTGGACGCGCCGATGAGGCCTGCCATGTAGCCGCAGATGCCGGCGATGATGAATCCGACGATGATGACGAACGGCACCGAGATGACGGTGAGCAACACCGCGTCGTGCGCGAGCACCGTCGAGCGCGCGAACGAGAACGCGAGCCATCCGGCGATCACGGCGCAGACCGCGGCGAGCGCCATGATCCATGGGGGAGAGAGGTCGCGATCGCGATCGTCGGTGGTGCGTGCGGCTTTCGATGCGGACAGCGTGCTCACGAGACCGGCAACGACGGGACGCGCCAAGCGAGCGAGCGTGTAGATGGCCGCGATGCCGATGGTGCCGGCGCCCAGGAATCGCACTTGTGTTCGCCAGATGGCCGCTGTGTGATCGGCGATGCTCATGCCGGCCGGCGCGGGTTGCATGGCCGTGAGAATGGGGACGGAGATGGCCCAGGAGATGATTTGTCCGACGAGCATCGCCATGCCGACCGAGAGTCCCACGAGCTGTCCGGCGCCGAGGAGCGCGAGCGACCATGCGAAGTCGTAACCGCTGGCGGCGTTCGTGCCTAACGAAACGTATCCCGTGAGGCCGCCGGCGATGATGCGCGTCCCGGTGAGAATCGCGAGGCCCGCCGAGGTGACGGAGCCCAGGATGACGGCGACGAGTCCCTCGCGAGCCTCGCCGGTATCGTCTTTGACTTCGCCGCGGGTACCGGATCCGACTTTGAGCACTTCGGAGGCGGCAACGACTTCGGGGTAGGGCAGGTCGGAGTTGGTGACGAGTGCGCGGCGGAGCGGGATGGTGAAGAGCACGCCCAAGACGCCGCCGCTCAGGCAGATGAAAAAGGACTCCCAGAAGGGGAATCCAGTCCACCACCCGATGATGACGAGGCCGGGCAGGACGAAGATGATGGCGGAGAGGGTTCCCGCCGCGGAGGCGACGGTTTGGACGATGTTGTTTTCCAGGATCGTGGAATCTTTGACGACGCTCAGGACCGCCATGGAGATGACGGCGGCGGGAATGGACGAGGCGAAGGTGAGTCCGACTTTGAGACCGAGGTAGACGTTGGCCGCGGTGAAGAGCGTGGTGATGAGCACACCGAGGACGAGCCCGCGGATGGTCAGTTCTTTGGGTTTCATCATGGTTAGGCGTGCGGGGGCGAGATCACCTGGACCCGGGGCGGGTCTGGCGGCGGCGGTATGCCGATCAGCGAGGGGGACGGCCTTGGGGCACTAATGTTCGCGGCGAGAGCCGCCGAAGCAAGCACTTTGTGCAATCCGGGGATTCGTTGCGCGGCGATTGGATGCTAGCGTGTGGCGACGGGACGCTGATGCTTGTCGTTTTCATGGCCGAACAGTAGAAGTCATTTCACAAGTGATTTTTGGGGTTCTTCGAGAGGTGAGGATGGGCCCAGGCGGGGAGAGTGATACGCTCATGAAGACGCGGACACGGCGCGGACACAACGGACCCGACAGGACAAACAATGCTTTGATTCTTGTCAGCGCTGTGGGCTTTCGCCTGGCTGCACAACTTTCGGCGCGTCGTCACCCGCTACGAACGGCATGCGGCTAACTTCCTCGCCATGACCAACCGCACACGCGACGAACTGCCCGTGCGCCTGTTCAAGGATGACGCGGCATGGGAAGCGTGGCTCACCAGGCACCACGCCAGGTCCGCCGGCATGTGGCTGCGGATCGCCAAGGCAAAGTCGAAGGTCAAATCGGTGTCGTACGCCGAGGCGCTCGACGTCGCGCTCTGCTACGGATGGATCGACGGGCAAAAGAAGACGTTCGACGACGCGACCTGGCTGCAGAAGTTCACGCCGCGCGGCAAGCGGAGCATCTGGTCGAAGATCAACCGCGAGAAAGTGCAGCGTCTCGTCGAGAGCGGCCGCATGCAGTCACCCGGTCTCGCGGCGGTGGACCGCGCGAAGGCGAACGGTCAGTGGGACTCGGCGTACGACTCGCATCGAACCGCCGGCGTGCCGGACGACCTTCAGCGCGCGCTCGACGCATACCCGAACGCGAAGGCATTTTTCGCGACCCTGAACAGCGCGAACCGATACGCCATTCTGTTCAGAATCCAGACGGCGAAGCGAGCCGAAACGCGCGCGAAGAAAATCGAACAGTTCATCGGTATGTTGGAGCGGCACGAGGTGATCCACCCGTAGTCGCGCGCGCCTTGCCATGCGCCGCATTGCAGGCGTCTCTCGAGCCGAGCATTGTGCTGGTCGCCGAAATCACGCGCGTACACTTTGCTGGTGACGCTGACAAGGTCTCTCATGCGGATGGGTGAGGAAATGGGCAAGCTGGTTTTCGGCATGATGCAGTCTCTCGACGGCTACGTCGATGGCGTCACGGATCGGCTGGAATTCCCTCCGCCCGGCGTCGCACTTTCCCGTCATTTCAACGATCACATGCGCGGCCTGGCCGGCTGCTTGTACGGTCGACGGATGTACGAGATCATGCGCTACTGGGACGACGATCGCCCCGACTGGGATGCGGTCGACCACGACTTCGCGGCGACATGGCGGGCGAAGCCGAAATGGGTCGTCTCGCGCACGTTGAAATCGGTCGGCGCGAACGCCACACTCGTCGCGGCGAACGTCGACGCGTTCGTTCGCAGATTGAAGGAGGACGTCGAGGGCGAGATCGATGTCGCGGGACCCGCCTTGGCGGCGAGCCTAACCGATCTCGGTCTCATCGACGAATATCGTCTCTATTTCCGTCCGTTAGTGCTCGGCGCCGGCAAGCCGTACTTTGCCGGCGCCCGGCCACCACTCCGCATCGTTGCCAGCGATCGCATTGGCGAGGAAGCGGTTCGGCTGACGTGCGTACCCGCCTGAGCTGTTGGGCGCGCGGGCTGGTCGTTAGAGAAGTGATTCAACGCGTTCGTGCTGTACAAGTCGGCGTCGGCCTCGGAGATTGGTGTGGCCTAACGACCGGTGCTCTTCACTCTTTTCACATCCCTCATGAATCAGCCGACGCCACACACGCACGCCATCGCTGCCTTCGCTCTGGCCCTCCTTGCATCCGCCTGCGCCTCCCGCGTCCCGCCTGCCGACATGGTCCTGCGCCACGGCGCGATCGTGACCATGGACTCGACACATCCAAACGCCGAGGCGCTCGCCATCACGGCGGGCCGCATCACCGCCGTCGGGTCTGACGCCGACATGCAGCGCTACGTCGGTCCCAACACAAAAGTCATCGACCTCGGCGGCCATCTCGCCATCCCGGGCTTCATCGAATCGCACGGTCACTTCAGCGGGTTAGGCATGGCGCTGACCGAGCTCGACCTCATGGGCGTGCCGTCGTGGCAGGACATCGCGGCGATGGTCGGCAACGCGGCCCGGACGGCCAAGCCGGGCGCCTGGATCAGGGGACACGGCTGGCATCAGGAGAAATGGAACCGCTCGCCGGGGCGGGTCGTGAAGGGCTTCGAGACGAACGACCTCATCAACCAGGCCGCGCCCAACAACCCGGTGATTCTCGAGCACGCGAGCGGGCACGCGCTCATCGCCAACGATGTCGCGCTCCGTCTCGCAGGCGTCACGTCGTCGACGCCTAACCCGCCGGGCGGCGAGATCATCAAGGACGCGACCGGCCGCCCAACGGGCATCCTCGTCGATGGCGCCCAATCGCTGGTGCGCGACGCGTTGGACAAGAATCTGTCCACTCGTTCGCCCGAGGAGGCCGAGGCGGAGTTCCGCAGGCAGGTGCACCTGGCCACGCAGAATGCGTTGGCCAACGGTGTGACGAGCTTCCAGGACATGGGCGAGTCGTTCGCAACGATCGATGCGATCAAGAAGATGGTCGACGCGGGCGACATGCCGCTGCGTCTGTACATTCTGGTGGGCGGCGAGGAAGTGCGGCCGGATGACGTCGACTCGCTCCTGGCACACCGGATGATCGACTACGGCAATGGCCACCTCACGGTGCGCGCCATCGGCGAGATCACCGCGGACGGTGCGTTAGGCTCGCGCAGCGCGTGGATGCTCGAGCCCTACGACGACGATCCGACCAACACGGGCCTCAACGTCACGTCCATGCCGCGCATCAAGGAGATCGCCGAGATCGGCATCGCGCACGGATTCCAGATTTCGGTGCACGCCATCGGCGACCGTGCCAACCGCGAAACGCTCGACCTCTACCAGTCGCTGTTCGCCGAGCATCATGTGAAGAGCGACACGCTGCGGTGGCGCATCGAGCATGCCCAGCACCTCAATCCGACGGACATTCCACGCTTCGGACAGATGGGCGTGGTGGCGTCGATGCAGGGGATTCATGCCTGCTCGGACGCGCCGTACGTGATCCCGCGGCTCGGCGTCCAACGGGCGAAAGAGGGCGCCTACGTGTGGCAATCGTTGTGGAAGACCGGCGCGGTCGTGACTAACGGAACGGATGTGCCGGTGGAGGAGATCAGTCCGATCGCGTCGTTCCACTGCAGCGTCACGCGCGATGTGGTGGGCACCGATTCGGCGTTTTTCCCCGAGCAGAAGCTCAGCCGGGAGCAGGCGCTCAAGACGTACACGGTGAACGGCGCGTACGTGGCGTTCCAGGAGCACGAGAAGGGCACGCTGGAGCCGGGCATGGATGCGGATGTCGTGGTGTTGTCGCGCGACATCATGCGGACGGCGCCGGACTCGATCCTGGGCACGAAGGTGCTGTACACGATCGTTGGCGGGAAGGTGGAGTACACGGGTTCGCAGTCGTCGCAGTGAAGTCGGCGTTTGGCGGCGGATGCTTGCCGCGCTCTCGCCGATCGTGGCGCCGCTACGCGTACTGACTCGTGGTCGGCTTTCAACGAGCGCCTGGGTGCTTTCGCCGGACGCATCTCACCCACTTCTTTACTCATGTCTAATCACCGCCTCTCCTTCACCTCGTTCTCACGCTGCGCCGCCCTAGTCGGCGCCTCATTCATCTTCTTCATCGCCGCCTACGCGCCGCTGGTCCGTGCGCAAACCGGCGGCACGCGCCTGCTCCGGCAACCCACGCTCTCCGCCACGCAGATCGCCTTCGCCTATGGCGGCGATCTCTGGATCGTGGGCCGCGACGGCGGCGTCGCCGCGCGACTCACCAGCACGCCGGCCATCGAGAGCGATCCGCACTTCTCTCCCGACGGCAAGTGGATCGCGTTCACCTCCACGCGCTCCGGCTCGCCGCAAGTGTGGCTGGTGGCAGCCACGGGTGGCGAGCCGCGGCGCCTCACCTGGCATCCTGCACCGTCGTTCGCGCGCGGATGGACGCCGGACGGTGCGCGCGTGCTCTACGCGTCGGACCGCGACGCCGCGCCGGTGCCGTACGCGCACCTCTGGACGGTGCCGGCCACCGGTGGACTGTCCACGGAGATCCCCGAAGCGATGGCGATGCGCGGCGCATACGCGCCGGACGGCAGACATCTCGTCGTCGATCGTGTGGACCGCTGGGACGTAGAATTCCGCAACTACCGCGGCGGGCAGAACACGCCGCTCGTTATTCTGGACCTCGAGACGCTGGCCGAGTCGCCGTTCCCGCACGCCGAGAACGACGCGCGCACCACGGACATCGATCCGGTGTGGCTCGCCGATCGCATCTACTTTCTGTCCGACCGCGACTACGCAATGAACGTGTGGTCGTACGATCCGTCGTCGAAGCAGCTCGCGCAGGTCACGCACTTCAAGGACGCCGACGTCAAGTCGCTCGACGGTGCAGGCGGCGCGCTCGTGCTCGAGCAGAACGGCGCGATCCACCTGCTCGACCCGCATACCGGCGCCGAGCACGTGGTGCCGATCACCGTGCACGGCGATTTTCCCTGGGCCGAGCCGCACTGGACGGACGTCGCGAAGGAGATCCGGTCGGCATCGCTCTCGTCCAGCGGCAAGCGCGCGCTGTTCGAGGCGCGCGGCGAGATCTTCACCGTGCCCGCGGAGAAGGGGGACGCGCGCAACCTCACGCACTCGCCCGGCGCCGCCGACCGGTCGCCGATGTGGAGCGCCGACGGCTCGCACGTCGCCTGGTTCTCAGACGAGGGACAGGGCTACCGGCTGCTCATTGCCGACCAGGATGGTCTTACCACGCCGCGCGTGATCCCGCTGGGCGACGAGACCAGGTTCGCGTGGTCCGCCACGTGGTCGCCCGACGGCAAGCACATCGCGTGGGTCGATCAGCGCGCGCGCATCCATGTGCTCGAGGTCGCGTCGGGGCGCATCGTCGCTGCGGACACCGACGGCTCCATCCAGAACCGCAACGACATCGGGCTCACCTGGAGTCCCGACTCGCGCTGGCTTGCCTATGCGCGCGAGTATCCCAACCATTTCCATCGTATCGCGCTCTGGTCGGTGGAGACGAAGCGTGTCACGCCCATCACCGACGCACTCGCCGATGCCGTGTCGCCGACGTGGGACGCGGGCGGCCGCTTCCTCTTTTTCCTCGCGAGCACCGACCTCGGACTCGGCAGCGCGTGGGCGAACCTGAGCGCCG
>DAHUXU010000221.1 GCA_027307005.1 Gemmatimonadota bacterium | reverse complement strand
CGGACCGTGTCGCGGTGCGGAATCCGGGCGAGGTATTCCGCCAGTGGGTGGCGTGCATGCTGGCCCGGCTCGCCGCATCGGCCGGCGACGCACCAGCCGCGCCGCCCTACGACACCGCCGACGAATTGATCGCCGATCTCCGTCTGCTCGAACGCGCGCTCGCCGAAGCGCGCTGCGGCCGTATCGCGGCGACGCTGGTTGGACCGGTGCGCCGCGAAGTGGAAACGTTCCGGTTCTCGCTCGTCCGACTGGACGTGCGCGACCACGCGAAGCGGCTGCGTCCGGCGGCCATCGCGTTGTGCGCTCGCATGGTGAACGGGGTCGCGCCGGACCACGCCAACGACACCGCCTGGTTTCGGGCCGCCCTCGCGCTCCCTCGTCCGCACGAGCCGGCACCGCCGGGCGATGGGCCAAGCGACGTCGCCGATGTCTTCCGCGAGATCCGCGCGTCGCGCGCCGAGGTCGATCGCCGCGCCTTCGGGAGCTACGTGATCAGCGGCACCGAGGGCGCGCGTGACGTGCTCGCCGCCTACCTGCTGGCCAAGGACGCGGGCCTCTTCGTGGACGAGGCCGGTGTCGAGAGCTGCACGATCCCGATCGTCCCGCTCTTCGAGACCATCGAGGATCTGCGCCGCGCCCCCGCCGTCATCGCCGAGCTGCTCGGCGTGCCGGTCGTCAAGCGCAGCATCCGCGCGTTAGGCGGCGTGCAGGAAGTGATGATCGGCTATTCGGACTCCAACAAGGACGGCGGCTTCCTCACGTCCAACTGGGAGCTGTACAAGGCGCAGACCCGCCTCGCGCGCGTGACCGCCGAGCACGGCGTTGGCCTCTCGTTCTTCCACGGGCGCGGCGGCTCGGTGAGCCGCGGCGGCGCGCCGACCCACCGCGCCATTGCCGCGCAGCCGCCGGGCACCATCCACGGCCGGCTCCGCCTAACGGAACAGGGCGAGGTGGTGTCGTTCAAGTACGCGTACGGCGATGCGGCCGCGTACCAACTCGAGCTCCTCGCGTCGAGCGTCATGGAATACTCGCTGCCCGGCGCGCCGGCGGCGCCCGTCCCCGGCGCCGACGAGGCCATGGACGCGCTGTCCGGCGCCGCGCATGCCGCCTATCGCGCGCTCGTCCACCACCCGCACTTCCTCGCGTATTTCAGCGCGGCCACGCCGGTCGACGAGCTGGGCCTCCTCAACCTCGGCTCACGCCCCGCGCGCCGGTCCGAGACGCGCGAGCTCGGCGATCTGCGAGCGATTCCGTGGGTATTCGCCTGGACGCAGAGCCGGCACCTCATCCCGGGCTGGTACGGCGTGGGCAGCGCGCTCGATGCGTTCCTCGCGATCCGCGGACCGCGTGGGGAGGCGCTCCTCCGGCGCATGTTCATGGAATCGCCCGTATTCCGTCTCGTCGTCGACGAATCGGAAAAGACCCTCCTCCAGGTGAACCTCGACGTCGCCGCCGCGTATGCCGCGCTCGTACCGAACGAAGAGGCGCGCGCCGCGATTCTCGGTCTGATCCGCGCCGAGTATCACCGCACGACGACGACGCTGCTCCATCTCACCGGAGAGGAGGAGCTCGCCGAGCGGTTCCCGCAGTTCCGCAGCCGGTTCGCCCGACGGGTCCCGCTGCTCGATCGAGCCCACGACCAGCAGATCGACCTCCTGCAGCGTGTCCGCGGGGCCAACGACAAGGATCGGTGGCTCCCCAGCCTGCTCCTGTCCATCAATTGTATAGCAGCCTGCTTCGGCACCGTGGGCTGACCCCTCGCCAGGAGGGGTCGCGGCCCCCCCTTTCGCCTTGAAATGTCAGTTGCGACGTGCGATTCATTTGTTAGGTGGATGAATCGCCACCGCTTTTCCGTTCAACGCGTTCGGGGGATTATGCGAGGCAACGGCAGTGCCGAGCTCGGCTATTCACGGTTGACCCAACCGCTGGTGCGTGACAACGGGTCGCTCCGTCCCGCTACTTGGGACGAGGCACTCGACCGCGCCGCCCAGGGATTCCGCCGCAACATCGCCGAGCACGGGCCTAACGCACTGGGTATCTTCAGCTGCTCCAAGTCGACCAACGAGATGAACTACTTGGCGCAGAAGCTGGCCCGGGTGGCGTTCGGCACGCACAACGTCGATAGCTGTAATCGGACCTGACACGCTCCCAGCGTCGTCGGTCTGGCGACGATCTTTGGAGCGGGCGGGGGCACGAGCTCATACAGGGAGATCGAAGAAACCGATGTGATCTTCCTGTGGGGAGCAAATGCCCGCGAGAACCATCCGATTTTCTTTCTTCACGTCCTGAAAGGCATTCACCACGGGACGCGGTTATATGTCGTCGACCCGAGACGCACCTCGTCGGCGCAGTGGGCCGACGTGTGGCTCGGCTTGAACGTCGGCGGCGACATCGCGCTGGCGAATGCGATGGCGCGTGAGATCATTCACGCCGGTCTGGCAAACACGGCGTTCATCGAACATTCGACGACGGACTTCGAGGCATATCGCGATCTCGTCGAGCCGTACACGCTCGAGCTCGCCCAACGGATCACCGGCGTGCCGGCGGAGGTGATTCGCGAAGCGGCCCACACGTACGCCCGCGCCGACCGCGCCATCATCTGCTGGACGCTCGGTATCACCGAGCACCACAATGCCACGGACAACGTGCTCGCATTGATCAATCTCGCGCTCGTCACCGGGCACGTCGGGCGTTATGGCTCCGGTCTCAATCCGCTCCGCGGCCAGAACAACGTGCAAGGTGGCGGTGACATGGGCGCCATTCCGAACAAGTTCGTCGGGTTCCAGGACGTTCTCGATCCCGAGGCTCGCAGCCGTTTCGAGCGCGCGTGGAACGTGACCCTCCAGCCGAACTATGGTTGGACCGTCACCGAAATGTTGCAGGCCATGGATCGGGGCGAGCTCACGTCGCTCTACTGCATCGGCGAGAACCCCGCGCAATCCGAAGCCGATCAGCACCACGCCGAACAACTGCTGCGCGACCTCGATCACCTCGTCGTGCAGGACATCTTCCTCACCAAGACCGCCGAGTTGGCCGACGTCGTGCTGCCCGCCACCGCGAGCTGGTGCGAGGCGGAGGGCACGGTCACGAACAGCGAGCGCCGCGTGCAGCGCGTGCGCAAAGCGCTGGAGCCGCCCGGCGACGCGCGCGACGAGCTGTGGATCATCTCGGAGATCGCCCGCCGGTTAGGCCACGACTGGGGTTCGCCGAACGCAGAGCAGGTGTGGGACGAGGTGCGCGCGCTGGCGCCGGAGATGTTCGCCGGCATGACGTATCGGCGCCTCGAGGAGCTGGACGGAATCCAGTGGCCCTGTCCCAACGAGCAGGATCCCGGCGCGCAGTACCTGCACGCGCGGCTGTGGGCGAATCCGGTGGGATTGCCCAAGGCCGCGTTCTCGCTCACGGAATACGATCCACCCGTCGAGATGCCGGACGACGAGTATCCGTTCACGCTCACGACGGGGCGCCGCCTCGATTCGTACAACACCGGCGTGCAGACCGCGGGTTATACATCGCCGCTCCGTCGGGGCGAGACGCTCGACATTGCGCCCGAGGATGCGCATCGTCTCGACATTCGCGACGGGGACCTCGTGCGTATCACGTCTCGTCGCGGCAGCATCGTGGCGCCGGCGCGCATCGATACGTCGCTGCGCGCCGGTCTCGTGTTCATGACGTTCCATTTCCAGGATCAGGTGCGCGTCAATCTGCTCACGATCGACGCCACCGATCCTCGCTCGGGAACGGCGGAGTTCAAGGCGTGCGCGGTGAAGGTCGAGCCGGTGCGCGCGCCCGACGAGGCACCGGCCCGCGCGCTCGACCGCCACTCGGATCCTGTGTTAGGCGACTGATGGACCTGAAACTGCTCGACGTCGGACCCACCGACGAGGAACGCGAGACGATCGACGCACAACTCGGTCCGCCGGCGTCCGGGTGGGACGGCGGCGAGCGCGTCGCCGAGCGCGATGCCCACGTGGCGTTCGGGGGTCACGCCGCCCGCGCGCGCCGGCACGAGCTGCTCCCCGCGCTGCAGGCCGTGCAGTCGCGCGTCGGATGGATCAGCGAAGGTGCCTTCAATTACATCTGTGCGCGGCTCGACGTGCCGCCCGCGGAAGCCTGGGGCGTGGCGACGTTTTACGCGCTGCTCGCGACCACGCCGCGTCCCAAGCGCGTGCTGCACGTGTGCGACGACATCTGCTGCCGCACGCGCGGCGCGCGCGCCATTCTCGACACGATCGAGCAGCGGCACGGCGCCGCGCATCCTCGCGCGTTAGGCGACGGGCACGTCGAGCTCTCGGACGATGATGTGGTCTGGTTGCCGAGCCCGTGCCTCGGCATGTGCGACGAAGCGCCCGCCGCGCTCCTCACGGTGGCCGGCCGCGAGCCCGTCGAGCGGCTGGTCGGCCGCCTAACGGTAGATCGGGCGCTGGCCATGCTCGAAGGCCGCGACGACGCGGAAAACGTGGAGCGCATCCCGCTGCCCCAGCGCGGGCAGCCCGGCCTGAGGCTGCTCAAGCGCATCGGCGTGGTGGACCCCACGAGCCTCGACGCGTATCGCGCGTCGGACGGCTACCAGGGCTTGCGGCGCGCGTTCGAGCTTGGCCGCGAAGGCG
>DAHUXU010000696.1 GCA_027307005.1 Gemmatimonadota bacterium | reverse complement strand
CATCCATCGCCATCGCGCGAATTGCTGCCAGCACGGGGCTGGATCTCAACAACGTCATGGCGTCCGCGGTCAATGTTCTGGGCGATATGCATGGCGGCGCGGGCCAGCAATGCATGGAGTTGTACCGCGAGATCGACGGGGAGGGGGGGCCGGACGGCAACCTCGCGCTGGCGGCGGCCATGGTGCTCGAACGTCACCGCGAAGCCGGCCAGAAGATCGTTCCCGGGTTTGGTCACCGGTTCCACCCGATCGATCCGCGCACTGCGCCACTGTTCGAACTGGTCGCGAAGGCCGAAGCGGTCGGCACCGTGTCGGGGCGCTACGCGAAGATCGGGCGCGCGGTCGAGCAGGCGCTCGAAGCGCTGAAGAAGCGCCACATTCCGATGAACATCGATGGCATTACCGCGGTCATTTTCTGCGAGCTGGGCTTCGAGCCGGAGCTGGGGCGCGGGCTCTTCATCCTCTCGCGCGCCGTGGGCATTCTCGCACACGCGTGGGAGCAGAAGCAGCGTGGCCGCCGCATCATGGGGCCGATGCCACGCGAAATTCCATATCGCTACAGCGGGCCGGCGCGACGCGCCGTTCCCCCGACCTTCGGCAGGACACGCGCGCGCCAGTGACTGAGCCAGGGTGTTCGCTGACCTTCCGCCGCGGACACTGGCCCCAAGGAGCAATGCATGAAAGATCTGATCTCGAACCAGCTCGTCAAGTATCTCGAAGCGCGTGGCATCGAGCACGTCTTCGGCCTCTGCGGGCACACCAACATCGCAGTGCTGGCGGCGCTGTCGAAGAGCAAGAAGATCAAGTTCATCAATACTCGGCACGAGCAGATCGCCGCGCACGCGGCCGACGGGTATGCACGCGCGAAGAAGGAGACCGCAGTCGTGCTGTCGCACCTCGGACCGGGTCTCACGAATGCCGCGACGGGTGTTGCCAACGCTGCACTCGACTCGGTGCCGATGGTCGTCATCGCCGGCGACGTCCCCAGCCATTACTTCGGCAAGCACCCCCACCAGGAGGTGAATATGCACGCGGACGGCTCGCAGTACGAGATCTACCGGCCGTTCGTCAAGCGAGCCTGGCGCGTGGATTCGCCGCACCTGTTTCCCGAGATCATCGAAAAGGCTTTCGCCCTCGCCGAAAGCGGCCGCCCTGGCCCGGTGCTGGTCGATGTCCCGATGGACGTCTTCTCCAGCGAGATCGACGTCAAGCTCTTCGATCGACTGCGGCTGAACACGAAGACGTTGGCCAAGCCTACGCTCGACGAGGACACCGCCGCCGAGATCGTCAGGAAACTGGCGGCGGCCAAGAAGCCCGTCCTCTACGTTGGTGGCGGCATCATGCTCGCCGACGCGACTGCCGAGTTGCGCGCGTTCGTCGACCATCTGCAAATCCCGGTGGCCCACACGATCATGGGCAAGGGCGCGCTGGCGGACGATCATCCGTTCATGCTCGGCATGACCGGCTTCTGGGGCACGCAATTCATCAACGAGCAGTGCCGCGGGGCCGACTGGATCCTTGGCCTGGGTACGCGTTTTTCCGAAGCAGACTGCAGCTCCTGGGAACCGGAATTCACATTCAACTTCCCGCCGACGAAGCTCATTCACATCGACATCGATCCGGCCGAGATCGGCCGCAACTATCCGGTGGAGATCGGTGCAGTCGCGGACATCAGGCAAGCGCTGAAGGTCCTGAATCGGGTTGCCCGCAAGCTCGTTCCCGCGGGCATCGAGCGGGCAGCGCTGGCGGAGCAGATCGCCATGGCGCGCTCGGCATTCATCGCCACAAACCGCGTTCATGCAACCAGCGATGCGTATCCGATGCGGCCGGAGCGGATCCTCGCCGACGTGCGCGAAGCGCTTCCGCGAGACGCGCTCATCACGACGGACGTTGGCTGGAACAAGAACGGCGTCGGCCAGCAGTTCCCGATCCTCGAGCCTGGCACGATCTTCACGCCCGGCGGCTACGCGACGATGGGCTTCGGTGCGCCGGCGGCACTGGGGGCCAAGATTGCGCGTCCGGACCGCGTCGTCGTCGCACTGGTCGGCGACGGCGGCTTTGGCCAGAACCCGGCAATGCTCGCCACCGCAGCCGAGCAGAACGTCGCCGTCGTGTGGGTGATCATGAACAACGGTGCCTACGGCACGATCGCAGGCCTGGAGAAGGCGCACTACGACACGACATTCGGAACCGTCTTCGAAACGGACGGCAAGCCGTACTCGGTGGACTACGCGGCTATCGCGAAAGCATACGGCATCGACGGCGTGAGGATCGGCGCGGCCGGCGAGTTCAAGCCGGCGCTCGCAAGGGCGATCGAGGGGGCAAAGCCGTTCGTCATCGACGTAATGATGCAGAACGAGCCGGTGCCCACTGCGGGTCATTGGAACATCATGGACATCTACTCGCCAGGCAAGAAGGTGCACCACGTCAGTGTCGGGGACACTGCCCACGCCGATTGAATGATCGTTTATCGCAAACCGGACGGGAGAAGCGACCATCATGAAGCATGAATATTCACTGGCGCACCTGACGGCACTCTCGCTGACGCCGCCCCAACTGATCGACGTCGCCTCGCGAACGGGATACGACTACGTGGGTGTGCGGATAACGCGTGTGACACCGAACGAAGTCTTGTATGACCTTGCACGGGATCGTGCGATGATGAAGGAGACCAAAGCGCGCCTCGAGGACACCGGAATCGGTGTGCACGACGTCGAGCTCTTTCGCATGGATCCGTCGCTCGATGCGGAGCACTTCGTCCCCCAACTCGAGGCGACCGCGGAGCTTGGTTCGCGGAACATAATTGCCCAGCTGCCGGATCCCGATCGCGAGCGCGCCACCGAGCGCTTCGCCCGGATCTGCGATCTCGCCAAGCCGCTCGGCATATTCGTGAGCCTGGAGTTTCCGCATTGGACGGAGACCGGGAACCTCCGCGAGGCGGCCCGGGTAGTGCGCGCGGTCAATCGGCCGAACGCGGGGATCCTCGTCGACATGCTCCATTTCGGCCGTTCCGACTCGAGTCTCGACGAGCTTGCCAAGCTCCCGCGTGAATGGTTTCGCTTCGCACACGTCTGCGACGCTGCGAAAGAAGTGCCGCCGACGATGGCCGGCATCATCCGCACTGCGCGCGATGAGCGACAGTTTCCGGGCGAGGGCGGGATCGAAGTGTGCGAAATATTGGCACGGATGCCCCAGGACATTCCGTACGCACTGGAGATTCCGAGGAATGCGTTGACGCGGGCGGTCGGGGCCGAGGAAGTCGCCCGCCTTGCCCTTGTCGCCGCGAGAAGTCATCTCGATGGCCCGGTCGTCCGTAGCGCGAGCGTAAATGTCGCGAGACCCGGGGCGCCCGCCTCGGTGCCGGGACGATAGCGCGGAGCAGGTTTTCCGTGGTCCACCAGGGTTCCCCCGGCGGGTGAGACAATGTGGAGTGGCTGCTGTTGCCGCGGTGCGCTTGCGCCGTGATTGGCAACCTGAGCGACACGTCGCTGCTGCGGCGCGGGCGTTACAGCAGCATTCCGATCATTGAACAAGCAACGGAATTGTTTATGAAGTCAGCCAAGGTCGTCGATGTTCGGGGGCGCATGCTCGGTGGGGAAACGCCCCTGGTTTGCACGCCTCTCGTCGGCAAGACCAGCGAGCGCATCCTTGCCGAAGCGGCAGCTGTCGTCGCGAAGAAACCCGACGTCGTCGAATGGCGGGTCGATTACTTCGAGTCGATCGGTGATGCGACGGCGGTGCTCGAAACGGCGCGGCGGTTGCGCGCGGCCGTGGGCGATATGCCGATAATTTTCACGCGCCGCTCGATCAGGGAGGGCGGCGAGCCAATCGCCATCGACGACGAAGGCGTGGTTAGGCTCTACGACGCGGTGAGTGCGAGCGGCCTCGTAGACTTTCTCGATTTCGAGATGGGAAACGACCCCGAGCAGCTGCGGCGCGTTCGCGAGAACGCACACGAGCGCGGGACGCGGCTGATACTCTCGTACCACAACTTCGGCTATACACCCGGTCGGGAATTCCTGGAGCAACGCTTTCTCGAGGCCGAGCGCCTGGGCGCGGATGTCGCCAAGGTCGCCGTAATGCCCCGCGACCGGATGGACGTGCTGACCCTGCTCGCGGCGACGGCGCAAGCCGAAGCCAAGGCGCGCATCCCCCTCATCAGCATGTCGATGGGCCCGCTGGGATCGGTGACCCGCATGATCGGCGGCGTTTTCGGCTCTTCGCTGAGCTTCGCGGTCGGTGAAGCGAGCTCAGCGCCA
>DAHUXU010000691.1 GCA_027307005.1 Gemmatimonadota bacterium | reverse complement strand
ATCAGGTTCTTCCCCACGTTCACGGGATGAAATCCATCCACGTCCTTGTCGGGCCGGATTCGCCTAACGATTGCGTCGGCGTCGATCTGCCGGGGCAGCGGCATCTGCACGAGGATGCCGTGCACCGAGGGGTCGGCGTTGAGCGCGTCCACCCGCGCCAGCAGGTCGGCCTGCGTGGTGTCGGCGGGCAGCCGAATCGTGACGCTCTTCATGCCGGCCTCTTCCGTCGCCTTCCCCTTGCTGCGCACGTAGACCGCGCTCGCCGGATCGTCTCCCACCAGCACTACCCTTAGGCCGGGGACGATCCCCCGTTGGGCGAGCCGTCGAACGTCGCAGGCGACCTCGTCGCGGATCGCACGGGCGATCGCGACACCATCGATCAACTCAGCGGGCAAAGTCCACCGCCCACTGTTCGCGAATGACCACCACCTTGATCTGCCCCGGATACTGCAACTCGCCCTCGATGCGCCGCGCAATTTCCTCGCTCAACGACGTCATGCGCGCATCATCCACGTCGTCGGGATTCACGATCACGCGGATCTCCCGGCCCGCCTGAATCGCAAACACCTTGTCCACGCCCGTGTAACTCGCGGCAATCCGCTCCAACCCCTCGAGACGTTTCACGTACGTCTCGAACGCCTCGCGCCGCGCACCCGGACGCGACCCCGATATCGCGTCCGCCGCCTGCACGAGCACGGACACTTCGCTCTCGTGCGGCACGTCGTCGTGGTGCGCAGCGATGCAATTCACGACGAGCGGGTTCTCGCCGTACTTCGTTGCGACCTCGACGCCGAGCTGGACGTGCGTCCCTTCGTGCTCATGCGTGAGCACCTTGCCCACGTCGTGCAGCAGCGCGCCTCGCTTCGCCATCGTCACATCGAGACCGAGCTCGGCGGCCATGATGCCGGCGAGGTGCGCCACTTCCTTGGAATGTTGCAGGATGTTCTGCCCGTAGCTCGTCCGATAGTGCATTCGTCCGACGAGCTTCACGAGCTCGGCGTGCAGGCCGTGCGCGCCCACTTCGTAGGCGGCCTGCTCGCCCATCTCCTGAATGGCGGCCTCCACCTCCTTGCGCGACTTGGCCACGACTTCTTCGATACGCCCCGGATGGATGCGTCCGTCGGCCACCAGCTTCTGGAGCGCCAACCGCGCGACCTCGCGGCGCACCGGATCGAAGCACGAGACTACTACGGTGTCGGGCGTGTCATCGATGATGACGTCCACACCCGTGGCCAGCTCGAACGCGCGAATGTTGCGACCTTCGCGGCCAATGATGCGGCCTTTCATCTCGTCGTTGGGTAGCGACACCGATGAAACGCTGATCTCCGACGTATGCTCGGCGGCTATGCGCTGGACCGCCAACGCCACAATCTTTTTCGCTTCGCGCTCAGCATTTCGTCGCGCGCTCTCGCGAATTTCCCGGACAGTATTTGCCGCCTCGGCCTGCGCTTCCTCGGCGAGGCGGCTCATGAGCTCCGCTTTCGCATCGCGCGCGGACATCCCCGCCAACTGCTCGAGACGTCGTCGCTCCTCGGCGATCAACTTGTCCAGTTCGCTCTCGCGCTCGCCGACGATTTTCTCGCGGCGGCCCAGATCGCTGCCGCGACGCCCCAGCTCCTTGTCTCGCTGGTCGAGAATGTCGTATTTGCGATCGAGGCCCGTCTCGCGCTCCTGCATGCGACGCTCGGCACGCTCGAGCTCCTCTCGGCGCCGCCCGGCGTCGACTTCCCAGGCCTCGCGGAGCTTGATCGTCTCCTCTTTGCCGGCGACGAT
>DAHUXU010000625.1 GCA_027307005.1 Gemmatimonadota bacterium | reverse complement strand
CCCCGCCGGCCGGAGGCGAGGGATGACCGAGAACGCCGCGCGCACCGCGCGGCGTTCTCGCATCGCGGCGCTCGGGCGTCCGTTGCCGCGGTCGTTCTACGACCGCGACACGGAGCTCGTCGCCCGCGACTTGTTAGGCGCCGTGTTGCGCTCGGTCACGCCGGACGGCGTCGCCGCCGGCCGCATCGTCGAGACCGAAGCCTACCTCGGCGAGCACGACGGCGCGTGCCAAGCCGCCGCAGGCCTAAAGCAACGCACCCGGTGGCTGTACGGACCGCCCGGCATCGAGTACGTCTACTTCATCTACGGCGTACACTGGTGCTTCAACGCCGTCACACGGCGCGAAGGCCTGCCGAGCGCCGTGCTCGTCCGAGCGCTCGAACCGGTCGATGGACTCGAGCTCATGCGCCGCCGCCGCGCCGCCCGGACCGCCGATCGCGGCCTGACCAACGGACCGGGAAAATTGTGCGCGGCGCTCGCGATCACCGGCGCCGAGAGCGGTGCTCGCCTCGACCGTCCACCGCTCTCGATTCTCGGCGGAGAGCCGGTGCCCGATGCGAACGTCGAGGTGTCACCGCGCATCGGCATCAGCCGCGCCGCCGACTGGCCGCTCCGCTGGTACATCAAGGACAACCCGTTCGTCTCGCGCGCACCCAGCCTCAGGCCGCGCCGGCCGAGACGCACGCATGCGCGCTGAGGACCTACCGGAAATCTCCGAGCGCGCGGGGCGCCTCTACCGCGACGCCATCGTCATCGACACGCACAACGACCTCGCCACCAAGATGCTCGACGAGGGATACGACCCGGCCGTGCGCCACTCGCCGTCCGAGGGCCACACCGATGTGCCGCGGCTGATCGAATCGGGCATCACCGCCCAGGTGCTGGCCGCGTGGGTCGACGCGCCGTATGCCCAACGCGGCGCCGGCGCCGCGTTCGAGCGGGCGCTGGCCTACACGGACGCGATTCACGCGCTCATCGACGCCTGCCCGGACGCGCTCCGCTTTGCCGCCACTGGCGCCGACATCCGGCGCGCCAAGGCCGACGGCGTCGTCGCGATCCTGATCGGCGTCGAAGGCGGACACGCGATCGAAGATTCGCTCGACCATCTCCGGGAGCTCAAGCGCCGCGGCGCATGCTACCTCACCCTCACGTGGAACAACGGAAACCACTGGGCGGGATCGTCGATCGGCTCCGGAGCCACGCGCACCGCCGGCCTCACGCCGTTCGGCCGCCAGGTGATCGCCGAGCTCAATCGGTTAGGCATGCTCGTCGACGTGTCGCACACGTCGAGCGAAACGCTCGCCGATGTCCTCGCCGCGTCGGAGGCGCCGGTCATCGCGTCCCACTCGAGCGCCCGGCCGCTCGCCCACCATCCGCGGAATCTCAGCGACGAGGAGCTGCGCGCCATCGCCGCGCGCGGCGGCGTGATCTGCGTCAACTTCTACTCGCGCTTCATCGAGGTGCGCATGCGCGACGCGATGGATGCCGCCGAAGCGCGAGCCGAAGCCGAGCCGGCCGGCACGGCCGCGCAACGGTCCGCTCGCCTCGAGGCGCTGCTGGCGCGCATTCCGCCCACGCCGCTCTCGATCCTCATCGACCACATCGACCACATCGCCCGCGTCGCCGGCATCGACCACGTCGGACTCGGCAGCGACTTCGATGGTATCCGCCTAACGCCAGCCAGCCTCGACGACGTCACGGCCTACCCGCGCATCGCGCAAGCACTCCTCGATCGCGGCTACAGCGACGACGATGTCCGCAAAGTCCTCGGCGCCAACGTCCTTCGTCTCATCGACACCGTAGTGACCGCGATCCCGCGCTGATGAACGCCCCTCGCCCGCCTTGTCTTGTCCGCGCTTTGTCCGTCTGTTATCCGGCAGTGGCCGTCTTAAAGTTGTCCGCGCTTTGTCCGTCTTTTGTCGGGCAGTGTCCGTCTTTTACTTCGGCAGTGTCCGTCTTTCACTCCGGTCTATCGATCGACGACCCGAAGTTGTACCGGATTCCGCCCTCCAACATGTACGTCGACCGGCCATTCAACAGGAATTTCGCCGCCGACGGCATGTAGGTCACCTGGCCGAACAACGAGTACCGGCGATACGACGCCTGCAGACCGGCGAGCGCGATGAAGGAAATTCTGTCGCGGTTGTTCTGCAGCTGATCCTGAATTTGCGGCTCGACCAGCGGATCCGCGGGCTGATCGATCTGTCCAACTTGCTGGATCAGATTCATCGAAAACCCGACGCCGCCATACGGACGGAAGCTTCCCCACGCCACCGGAAACGCCAACGCCGCCGCGCTGTACCGCCGCATGTCCTTCATCGCGACGCGATAGCTGTTCCCCTGGTTGTCCGTCACCGCCGACGTGGTGTTGAAGAAGTCCTGCTCGCCGGAGATGTAGAGACCACCCTTGCTGCGCGTGATGATCATGTCGAACCCGATCGACGGCGCAACGTGGTTCGACACCGTTGTCGTCGAGAACGTCATGAGGCCGGCCTTCGCTCCCCAGAACCACGAGTCCTGGAAGGGTCGGTTCGACTGGGCCGCACCGACCGCCGGTAGCAGCGCCACGAGGGCGAGCCCGGAAGTCATCCACCGGACCGTGCGCATGGTGAAACTCCTCATGTGTGAAAAAGGAGAGGGCTGAGTAGTTGGACTTGGAAGAACTGGGGACGTGCGTGCGGGTCTTGCCCTGGAAAACAGTCCTGTTATGGCGCTTAAGCTCATGTCAGAGACGAGAGTGACGCAGAGTGGTCACGCAGACCGGATGGCTCCGTCATCCTGACATCCACCCGATCGGCCGGTTACGGTCGCGCGTCCGGGCGGACCCATCTGCTTGACCGCGGGCGTCGCGTCCGCCAGCTTGGCGAAAGACGCGTGATCGGGCGGGGCGGAATCCCAGAGGGAGTGAACAGCATGAAAGAGCACGCCACCGCCATGTATCCGCCGGTCGAGCAGTTTCATAGCGCGGTGTACGGCACCGTGTTCGGCCGGCGCATGGAGACCGTGCACCGGCTCCGCGCGGGCGATGCGCTGATTCTCGTCCCGGACCCGCCGGGCACGGACAACCCCGCGGTGTGGGTGCACGCCGCCGGCGGCGACGTCGTTGGGCACCTGCCGTTTGCGGTGTCGGGCTGGCTCGTGCCGTGGATGCTGGGCGGCGGCCGGTGTCAGGCGCGCGTGCAGCGGGTCGAGGCGGACGACGTCGCCAGCTGGAAGCGCGTCATCGTCCACCTCACCCTCGGCGCCATCTAACTGAGTTAGACGAGCCCCAGCGCCTGGCCGACCCGCCGGAACGCACGCACGGCGGTGTCGAGATCGTCGCGGGTGTGCGCGTCGGACAACTGGCAGCGGATGCGCGCGTGGCCCTGCGGCACCACCGGGTAGCCGAAGCCCGTCACGAAGATTCCTTCATCCAGCATCATCTCGCTCATCTTGATGGCTAACGCAGTTTCGCCGACGATGATCGGGACGATCGGCGTCTCGCCGGGAATCGGCTTGAATCCTGCTTCCGTGATCGCACCGCGAAAATACACGGTGTTCTCGCGGAGCCGCTCGACGCGATCGGGATGCTGCTCGATGAACGTCACCGCGGCCAGCGCGCTGCCCGCGACCGTCGGCGGCAGCGCGTTCGAGAAGAGCTGCGGGCGCGAGCGCTGCGTGAGATAGTCGGTGAGCGCCGCCGCCCCCGCGGTGAATCCGCCGGCCGCGCCGCCCACCGCCTTACCGAGCGTCGACGTGATCACGTCGACCTCGCCCAACACACCGTGATACTCGGCCGTGCCGCGGCCGCGAGTGCCCAACACACCGGTGCCGTGCGAATCATCCATCACCACGATCGCATCGTGCTTGCGCGCGAGCTCCAGAATGTCGGGCAGTTTCGCGATGTCTCCTTCCATAGAAAACACGCCATCGGTCCAGATGATCCGCCGCCGCGCGCCGGCGGCCGCGGCAAGCTTCGCATCGAGGTCGCCCATGTCCGAGTGCTTGTACACCGCGGTCGTCACCTTCGTGATCGCTTTCGCCAAGCGGATCGAATCGATGATCGACGCGTGGTTGAGCGCGTCGGAAATCACGAAGTCGCCTTCCTCGACCACGGTCGCGGTGAACCCCTCGTTCGCATTCCACGCCGACACGTACGTGAGCGACGACTCGGTGCCGACGAACCGGGCCAGCGCGCGCTCGAGGTCTCGGTGGATCGTGAACGTCCCGCAGATGAATCGGACGCTGCCCGTGCCGGCGCCGAAGCGCTCGAGCGCATCCTCGCCGCCCTTGATCACCGCCGGCTCGGCCGACAAGCCCAGATAGTTGTTGGAGGACAGGATGAGCACGTCGCCGCGTCCTTCCATGCGGACGTGCGCGGCTTGCGGCGACTCGAGGTAGTTGAGCCGCTTGTAGACACCGTCCCGCTTGAACGCGTCGAGCGCGCCGTTCAGTTGCTTGGCAAAGTTCGGATTCACGGCAGGGTTCGAGAAAGAGAAGGGTGCGCGCGTTAGGCGATCTCGAAGATCACCTTGCCGGCCTCGCCGCTCTTGATGGCGTGGATCGCCTCGTCGGCGCACTCGAGCGGGAAGCGATGCGTGATCACCGGCGTCGGATCGAACTCGCGCGATCGCAAGAATCGGGTGATCTGGATCCACGTCTCGTACATCCGGCGTCCCGTCACGCCGTACACCGTCACACCCTTGAAAATCAGCTCGGTCGCAAAATCGAATTGCATGGGCTTGGCCGGCACACCGAGCATCTGTACGCGACCCGCCCGCCGCACGAGCGCGAACGCTTGATGAATGGCCGACGGAACCCCCGACATCTCCAACACGACGTCCACGCCGAGTCCATCCGTGTGACGCTTCACCGTGCGTTCGAGCTCGTCCGGATGCACCACGTCGTCGGCACCCATCTGCTTCGCGAGCGCCAGTCGCGTCTCGTTCACATCCGACGCAATGATTCGCGATGCGCCGGCCGCGTGGCAGATCCCGACCGCGAAGATGCCGATGGGCCCGCACCCCGTGATCAACACCGTCGCGCCGGGAATCTCCGCCGTGAGCGCAGTGTGGAACGCGTTGCCCATCGGATCGTGAATGCCGCCGATGTCGTACGAGATGTCATCGTCGAGATGCCACACGTTGGTCGCGGGCATGGCGATGTATTCCGCGAAACAGCCATCGCGATCGACGCCGATCACTTTCGTGTACGGACACGCATGCGCATTGCCCGTCCGGCACAGGAGACATCGCCCATCGACGATGTGCCCCTCGGCCGTCACCCGATCGCCGACGTGGACGTCGACAACCAACGAGCCGACGCGGGCGACATCGCCGGCGAACTCGTGCCCAACGATGAACGGCGGATGACACCGGCCGCGCGCCCAGTCATCCCACTCGTAGATGTGCACGTCCGTCCCGCAGACACCCGCGCGACGCACACGAATCAGCACCTCGTCGTCGCGAATCGTTGGTTCGGGAACATCCTTCAACGTGAAACCGGGGGCTGCAGTCTCTTTGACGAGCGCTCTCACGCGATCTATGGCTCCAATCGATGGTCAACGTCCGCGTTCACACGGCATCCACATCACACCGGCGCGCGGGAAAGCTGTCGCTGGACCGCCGATGACGCCAGGGGAACTCCGCACGACGTCCCGTTGGTCGCTCGCCGTTCAGAACACCGTGCCGATCTGACCGCCATCGACGGCAATGGCTGTTCCGGTCACGAAGCTCGCCCGCTCCGACGCGAGAAACGCCACCACTGATGCGAGCTCGCCCGGATGACCCGAACGACCCATCGGTATCCTGCGCCGTCGTTCGACGAGTACTTCGTCGAGCGAACGATTTTCGCGCCGCGCGCGCCCGGCGGCCAACGACATAGAGCGATCGGTGTCGAAGTGTCCTGTGAGAATCGTGTTCACGAGCACGTTGTCTTTCGCGCAGTCCGTAGCCAGCGTCTTGGCGAACGCCGCCAACCCCGCACGCGCCGTGTTCGAGAGCACCAGCGATTGTATCGGTTGCTTCGCCGCGGTCGACGTCAGGAAGATGATGCGTCCCCATTGGCGGCGGCGCATGCCGGCAACCACTTGATACGAGAGACGGATCGATGCGAACAGGTTGACCTCGATCGCCGCGCGATACTGCGCTTCGGTCGTCTCTTCGATGTCCGTGGCGGGGGGACCACCCGCATTTGCCACGAGAATGTCGATCGGGCCGAGCGTTTGCTTTGCTTCCTTCACCGCCGCGATGATCGCGGGACCATCCGTGACATCTGCCGTCAACGGCAGCACACGTCGTCGTGATTCAGCGGAGATCTCGCTCGCCGTTCGATTCAACGTTTCGCTGTGTCGCCCAACGATCGCCACCGATGCGCCTTCCATCGCGAGCTCGCGCGCAACCGCCCGGCCGAGTCCGCTCGATGCACCAGTGACGAGCGCGACTCTTCCCTCTAACCCGAGATCCACTCAAGCCTCTCCCGCGTACGTGTGCGACGTCGCTCGAGAATCGTCCGCCATGCTCTCTAATACTACAAAATCGCGCGCACCGAAACCCGATGCGCTCAGCGGCGCGGATCAACCGAGTCCGACGATCTGCGCGACGCGCGCGGCAGCCTGCTCGCCGCTCGCAACCGCCCCTTCGATGAGCGGTGTCGTGAGATAGTCGCCTGCGAGCGCGACCGGGAGCGCAATCGTATTCGCCAACGCGCGTCCATTCATTCGATCGCTCGCGTATCCAACGAACGGTATCGGCGACCCGGGCTCGAATCGGTAGACGCGCGCGCGTGTGACGTGATCGCGCACTCCAGGAACGAGCGCTTCGACCTCGGGCAGCATGTGCGACACGATCGACTCCGACGACGCCTCGTGCAGCGTGTCGTACGCCGATGGCGTCAACCAGGCGAGCACGGCATCGCGGGTTTCGTGTGCGGTGTGCTTTGCGCCGTGCACGACGCACGCGCTCACGATCCTCGCCGCGCGCACATCCTGGAACACGCCGAACGCATCGTGAGGGGGCGGCGCGTCGAGCGCCAGCGCTAACGTGAGCGTGTCGCGAATCGGAATCGAGTGCAGCCAGCGCGCGAGGCCGGCGCCCGGCGGCAGATGCGGTGTGAGCAGCGCGTGCGCAGCGCGCGGATCCGTCGCGATCACCACTGCCTCCGCGTCCCACGCACGTCCCGATGCATCTCGTACCGACACCGACGTGCGTCCACTGGTGCTGTGCTCGACGTCGATCTCCGTTGCTTTC
>DAHUXU010000606.1 GCA_027307005.1 Gemmatimonadota bacterium | reverse complement strand
GTTCATGGCACTGTTCAGCGTTGCGACGGGTATTCTCGTGCTGCTGAGCGCCGTGGCCGCGGCGCGGCGGCAACGGCTGCGCGAGGGCGTGTTGCTCAAGACGCTGGGGGCGACGCGCGCGCAGATCGGCCGCATCATGCTCAGCGAGTACACCGTCCTGGGACTGCTCTCGGCGGCGACGGGCCTCGTCCATTCGGTAGGCGGCGCCTGGGCGCTGATGCACTTTCTGTTCGACTCGCCGTTTGCGCCCGCCGGAGCGCCGCTGCTCGTGCTCGCGCTGATCATCGTCGCGCTGACCGCCGTCGTCGGCCTCTCGAGCAGCCGCGATGTGTTCGCGGAAACACCCATGGCGGCCCTGCGCGAGCAATAGCCCGGTTGCCAAACGCGACCGCAGGGTCGAAGTTCCGCGAACGCGTTCACGCACACCCGAGGTCTGATGGTTCTCGCTCTCGCCGCCCAGCATTCCTTCCTCAGCCGCTTGTCGCAGGTGTGGGCGTACGTCACGCTCGGGGCGACGAGCATCTTCACCGAGGAAGCGGCGCCGGTGGTGGCGGGGTTTGCCGCGCACCAGGGACACCTGCACGTCGTGCGCGCCGCAATGGCGTGCGCCGTGGGAAGTTGGGCGGCGGACCTCGGGCTCTACATGCTCGGCCGCTGGCGCGCCTTGGCGGTCGCCGTGCGTTGGCCTCGTCTGCAGAAACCGATGACGCGCCTCTTGGGCGCCGTGCAGCGGCATCCGTGGCGCGCGTCGCTGGTCGTTCGCTTCGCCTATGGAGCGCGGCTGCTGCTCCCGATCACGTGTGGCGCTGCGCGTGTGTCGTTCGCCGGCTTCGTCATCGGAAGCGGTGTGAGCGCGTGGCTCTGGAGCGGAATATTCACGGCCGTCGGATGGATTTTCGGCTCGACCGCGGTCGTGATGATCGGTCACGTCCGCCGTCACGAAGACCGCTTCGCGGTCGCACTCATTATTATCGTCGCGATCGTCGTCTGGATCGTCACGCGGCGCAACGAGAGCCACGTGCCGGAGGAGATCGACGACCCGGGATTCGGGAGAATGCTGGAGTAGAGGAACCGGCGCGCGCGCAGTCAAGGGCCTAACGAGCGACGGCGCGCGCTTCCCTCAGCCGCGCATCGTCTTCGCGCGCCACCGTTGCCTTCCGCTCCAGCTTGCCCCAGCCCACCACGCGTCCCCGGAGGGCGGCGACGAACGAGCGCACCACCACCCAGTACATCACCTGCCGGTAGGCGAAGCGTTGGAGAAACACGAGCCAGGTGAGCGAGCGGTCTTCGCCTGGTTCGAGGAAGAAGCCGACGATCGTCGCGATCCAGTCGACGAGCAGGAACACGGCGTAGTACGTGAGCACCTGCTCGAGGCTCGTGAGCGCGTACGTCGCGCCGTGTTGCGCGCGCACCAGCCATACGGAGATCAAGCTCCACACGAACATCAGGTCGGCGATAGGCGACACGAACGGGAAGAACAACTGGAAAATCAGCACGTTCGGCATCGCGACCAGGCCTAACGAACCGTAGCTCGGGTCGAGGAACACGCGCTTGTGCTTCCACAAGCACTGCAGCGTGCCGAACGACCACCGGAACCGCTGCTTGGCCAGCGCGCGGAGCGAATCGGGCGCTTCGGTATAGCCGATCGCTTCATCGGCGTACGCAATCGAGTGTCCATGCCGGCGAATCGAGAGCGTGAGGTCCTGGTCTTCGGCCAGCGTGTCTTCGCTGAATCCGCCGACCTCTTCGATCAACGATTTGCGCCACGCGCCGACGGCGCCCGGGACGACGGTGATGCAGTTGAGCAGCGAGAACGCGCGGCGATCGAGGTTCTGGCTGGTGACGTATTCGATGGCCTGCCATCTCGTCACGAGGTTCACGCGGTTTCCGACCTTCGCGTTGCCGGCCACCGCGCCGACGCTCGGATCGTGCAGCGGCTCGACGAGCTCGGCGACCGTATTGGGCGCGAAGATCGTGTCCGCGTCGAGACAGATCACGATCTCGCCGCGCGCGCGCTGGAGGCCGAAGTTGAGCGCGCTGGCCTTTCCTCCGTTAGGCTTGCGGAGCAGCGTCACGCGCGGATGGTGGCCGAACGCCGCCTGCGCCACCTCCATCGTGCGGTCGGGCGAGCCGTCGTCCACCATCACCACCTCGAGCTCGCCGGGATATTCCTGCGTCACGAGGCTGCGAATCGTGTTGACGATCACTTTCTCTTCGTTGTACGCCGGCACGATCACACTCACCGTCGGCGCGTACGTCACCGGCGCGTCGGGATTCTGGTGGCGTTTGATGCGCTGGATGATCGCGAGCGTCGTGATGAACAGCAGTCGCGCGAAGCCGAGGACGACGGCGATCGTGAAGAGCCAGTACAGCACCCACTCGGCGACGCCGACGCCGCCGAAGGCGAGCAGCTCGCCGAAGCGGCCGAACCGGCCCTCGGGCGGCAGCGGCGGCATGGCGACGTCGCGCGGAATGCCGACCAGCTCCGAGAGCGGCACCAGCGTGTCGCCCCGGGCGCGGATCGAATCGATGAGCGTGCCTAACGCAGCGACCGTCTGGGTGCGGTTGCCGCCCCCGTCGTGGAGCAGCACGACGTTCCCGCCCTTGGGCAGCTGGTGCAGCACCGTATCGATGATCGTCGTGACGCCCGGCGACTGCCAGTCCTCGGCGTCGATGCGGAGGCCGACGCTGATGTAGCCGCGGTCGGTGGCCACGGCAATCGGCTCGAGCTCGTCCGGCGTCGTCGGCTCGGCGTCGCCGAAATACGGCGGCCGGAAGAACGCCGTGCGCCTGCCTAACGCTGCCTCGAGCAGCCGCTCGGTGGCGTCCAGCTGGAGCTTGGTCACCCGGTCGCTCGCGAACGCGAGATTCGGATGCGTGAACGTGTGGTTGCCGATCTCGTGGCCCTCGGCGTATTCGCGGCGGAGCAGCGGGATGTGCGCTTCCGCGTTCTGCCCGATCACGAAAAACGTCGCCGGCGCGTGCCGCGACTTGAGCGTGTCGAGAATCGCGCTCGTGTAGCGGCCGTCGGGCCCGTCGTCGAACGTCAGCGCGATCTTGTGCGGCGATCCGCTGCCGAAGCGCCGGATGATCCACGGCGTCGCGTATCGCGTGACGTCCTCGTCCACGACGAGCCGCGTCACGGGATCGACCTTGATCTCGCGGGCGCCGTCCGTTGGGCGTGCGCGCAGCTCGAGCAGCTCGCCCGTGCCGGCTTTGGGCTGGAACTCGGGATCGTAGCCCGACGGAATGACGCTCAAGCTCTCTGCCGGCGCGTCGATGCCGCGGCGGCCGATCACCGACCAGATCGACGGGTCCTCGGATCCGAGCCGCCACACCGCCATGCC
>DAHUXU010000605.1 GCA_027307005.1 Gemmatimonadota bacterium | reverse complement strand
CGTCGCCCAGGTGGCCGCGCTCGAGCCCGAGTTAGGCATATCGGTTGCGTATAACCAGATTCTCCGCCCGCCCGTGCGCCAGGCGCACGCGCGCGGCGTCGTCAACTTTCACGCGGGCAAGCTGCCGTTTTATCGCGGACGCAATGTCATCAACTGGGCGATCATCAACGGCGAAACGGAAATCGGCCTCACCGCGCACTACGTGGATGACGGCATCGATACCGGCGACATCATCGCCCAGCTCACGCTGCCCATCGGCTGGACCGACGGCTACGGCGATGTACTGCGGCGTGTCGTCGACCGCATGTCGTCCCTCGTGGTCGATACCGTCCGCGACATCGCCGCTGGGACGGCGCAGCGCCGCCGACAAGCCGATCACCCGGGCACCTACTTCGGCGGTCGCGGCGAAGGCGACGAGTGGATCGACTGGGGTGCTTCGAGTCGCACCATCCACAATTTCATCCGTGCCATCTCCCAGCCGGGCCCGGGCGCGCGAACCACTCTCGGCGACGACCGCGTCATCGTGTGGAGCTCGTTTTACGATCCGTCTTGGCCCAAGTACACGGCCACACCGGGACAGGTGGTCGGCCGCAACCACGCCGGCGCGCTCGTAAAAACCGGTGACTCGACCATTCTCATTCAAACGGTCGAAGGTCCATCGGGACCCGAACAACCGAAATGGCCGATCGGTTCACGCCTCGGCTGGAACTGGCGCACGTGCACGCATACCCCGCCCGTTGCACGCCCGCCACGGTAGACTGTTGCCCTCGGGCGATTCCCTGAGCTTGCGACGCCTCGCGCCGCAGCCAAGAACCACTTGAAGCGCCCGCCGATCAGTATGCCGCAAAACAACTTGCGAGACATTACCATATCGAATCCGGGGCACGTTCGAGTCGGCGCGCTTACTGCTAACTCCGTCCATCGCCAGCGCCCATGACCCCTTCCGATTTCAGCCCGGATGGGGCATCGTCTTCTTCAGAAGATGAGAGATTCTTAATCATGCTTCAGGCTTTCGCCGCATCTCCTGTCATTCCGATACCGGAGAGCGGCTCCGTGATCTCCGATGATCGGATGGAGCAGCGGCTGAAGGACGCCGTGGTCGCGCCGGGCACGCCCCTAACGGAAGCGCTCAAACGTCTCGATGCGAACGGCATGGGTGTCTTGCTGCTCGCGAACGCGGATCGCCGCCTCATCGGCATCATCACCGACGGCGATGTTCGCCGGCATATTCTCGCCGGTGGCTCGCTGGCGGTGTCGTGCGAGAGCATTGCGTCGCGCCACCCGCGCGTCGCCAACCGCGGCATGACGACATCGGAGCTGCTCGACCTCATGGGTGGCTCGCGCGATGACACCGTCGACCATCTGCCGGTGCTAACGGACGACGGGATCGTGGTCGGTCTCGTGCTGCGCCGCGATCTGGTCGCCGCCGACGACACCTTCACCGCGGTCATCATGGCGGGCGGCTACGGCAAGCGGCTCATGCCGCTCACCACGGACATACCCAAGCCGCTGCTGCCCGTCGGCGACCGTCCGCTCATGGAACGCACCATCGAGCGGCTCCGCCGCGCCGGCATTCGCCGCGTGAACGTCGCCACGCACTACCTGAGCGACAAGATCACCGACCATTTCGGCGACGGCCGCGAGTTCGGCGTCGAGATGCGGTACGTCACCGAGGATCGCCCGTTAGGCACTGCCGGTGCGTTGCGCCTCATGGAAGCGCCCACCGGACCGTTCCTCGTCGTCAACGGCGACATCCTGACCGGCGTGAACTACCAGGACATGCTCGCCTATCACCGTGAAAACGGCGCGATCGCGACCGTCGGCGTGCGCAAGTACGACGTCGAGGTGCCGTACGGCGTGATCGACTGCTCCGGCGTCGCCGTCTCCGCGCTGCGCGAGAAACCCGTGCAGCAGTTCCTGGTGAATGCCGGCATGTATCTGCTCGACCCCGCTGCCGTCGCATACATCCCCGTGGATGAGCGCTTCGACATGACGGATCTCATTCAACGATTGCTGGCCGAAGGACGGAAGGTCGTCGCATTCCCCGTGGTGGAATATTGGTTGGACATCGGAAAGCCGGCAGACTACGAGCGCGCCCAGCAGGACGTGCTTCAGGTGAGGGCATAAATGAAGGTTCTTGTGACTGGTGGCGCAGGGTACGTCGGATCGACGTTGGTCCCCGAGCTGCTCGCGGCCGGACACTCGGTGCGCGTGCTGGATAGCTTGCTGCACGGTGGGCAGTCGCTGCTCCCACTCTGGACGCACCCGCGTTTCGACTTCGTCCGCGGTGACGTGCGCGACGACCCGATCATTAGGCAGGCGGTGGTGGGCATGGAAGCCGTGGTCCACCTGGCGGCCGTCGTCGGCGACCCCGCGTGCGCCAGGCAGCCCGATACTGCGCGCGATGTCAACCAGGTCGCGTCGCTGGCGCTGCTCGACGCGGCGCGACGCGCGGGCGTGGCGCGGTTCCTGTTCGCGTCCACCTGCAGCAACTACGGCAAGATGGCCGAGTCCGACGGCTACGTCGACGAATCGTCGGACCTGCGACCCGTGTCGCTCTACGCGGAGACGAAGGTCGCCGTGGAGCGCGCGATGCTCGGCGACGGGATCGGCGTCACGGCGATGACGCCGCTGCGCTTCGCGACGGTGTTCGGCGTGTCGCCCCGCATGCGCTTCGACCTCACCGTGAACGAATTCACGATGGAGATGGTGCTGCGCGAGAAGCTGGTCGTGTTCGGCGAGCAGTTCTGGCGTCCCTACGTGCACGTCCGCGACACGGCTCGCGCGATCGTCGCGGTGCTCCAGGCCCCCGACCGGCAGGTGCGCGGCCAGGTCTTCAACGTCGGTTCCACCAAAGAGAACTACCAGAAGCAGCAGATCGTCGACCACATCCGGCCCATCGCGCCTAACGCGACGGTCGAATTCGTGAAGCGCACGGAAGACCCGCGGGACTATCGCGTCTCGTTCGCACGCATCCACAAGACGTTGGGCTTCGAAGTCTCGCGCACCCTGGACGACGGCATCCGCGAAGTCGCCCGCCTCGTGCGCGACGGCGTCGTCGGCGACGCATCGCACCCGAGCTACCGCAACTGATGACCGCCGTGACGCAGGGCGCTCTCTCGTCCGAGCGCACGCCGGCCGTGGTGTCTCCGATTCCGCTCTGCGTACCGGAGATCCGCGGCAACGAGTGGACGTACATCAAGGAGTGTCTCGACACGAATTGGGTGTCGTCGGTCGGCGAGTACGTCGATCGATTCGAGCGCGCCCTCGCCGCGGCCTCGGGCACGCGGTTCGCGGTCGCGACGTCGAGCGGTACCTCGGCTCTGCACACCGCGCTCATGGTCGCCGGTGTCGAAGCCGACGACGAGGTGCTGGTCTCCACGCTCACGTTCATCGCGCCCGTCAACGCCATCCGCTATGTCGGCGCATGGCCCGTATTCATCGACGCCGAGCCCGACTATTGGCAGATGGACACGGCGCGAGTCGCACAGTTCCTCGAGCAGAACTGCGAGCGCCGCGGTTCCGCGCTCTACGATCGCGCGACGAATCGTCGCGTGCGCGCGCTGCTCCCCGTGCACGTGATGGGTCACCCGGTCGACATGGCGCCGTTGCTCGAGCTCGCGCGCCGCTACGACCTCATTGTCATCGAAGACGCCACAGAAAGTCTCGGAGCCCGCTATCGCGGCACGCCGGTGGGTCACATGGGCGATGTGGCCTGCTTCAGCTTCAACGGAAACAAGCTGATTACCACCGGCGGCGGCGGAATGCTCGTGACCGATCGCGAAGATTGGGCACGCCGCGCCAAGTACCTGACCACGCAGGCCAAGGACGATCCGGTCGAATTCGAGCACGGCGCCGTCGGCTACAACTATCGCCTGACGAACATCCAGGCCGCGATGGGCGTCGCACAAATGGAGCAGCTCGACGACTATCTCGATGCCAAGCGTCGCATCGCCGAGCGCTACGCCGCCGCGCTCGTGGAGGTCCCGGGCCTAACGCTGATGCGCCAGGCGCCTTGGGCGCAGAGCGCGTGGTGGTTGTACACGGTGCTCGTCGATGCCGTGGAATTCGGGATGGATGCCCGCGTGCTCATGCGTCACCTCGGCGCCCGACAGATCCAGACGCGTCCGCTGTGGCAGCCCATCCACCAATCGAAGCCGTACCGAGGCACGACGCCGGCGCTCGCATGCCCCGTGAGCGAGCGTCTGCATGCTCAGGCGCTGAGCTTGCCGTGCTCGGTCGGACTTCAAGCGGAGCAGCAGACGCGCGTCATCGACGCGATCGTCGCCGCTCGCGAGGAGGTGGGCGAGCGTGAACACCGCAAAACAGCAGGACGCTGACCAGCGCCGATTGTGGCTCGATGAAAGCCAACTGCGGTACCACGTTGACCAGTTCGAGCGACCGTATAGAAGTACGGTGCACCTTGGCCGCTTTCTCGCGGGCCTTCCGCTGCGGGGCGGTGAGGCCCTCGACATCGCGTGCGGTGCCGGGTCCAACATCTACCACCTGAGCCATGTCGTGCCCGGCTTTCACTGGACCGGCGTCGACCTGGCGGGCGACATGCTCTTCCCGATTGCACGCGAAAGGTTCGCCGATGCCAACCTCGACGTCACACTCGTCTCCGCCGATCTCTTCGAGCTCGACCGCGTGCTGGCGCGTCAACGCTTCGATCTCGTCATCTCGACGCAGACGCTCTCGTGGCTCCCCGATCACGAGCGCGCGCTCTGCCAGGCACTGCGCGTCACGCGCGGGTGGCTGGTCATGAGCTCGCTGTTTACCGAGTTCGATGTCGACACCGAGTGCCTGGTCTACGATCACACGACCGTGCCCGAGCTGCCACCGTATCACATGAACGTGTACAGCCTCAACCGCATGCGTGCGGTGTGCGAGAGTCATGGCTGCCACGAGTTCCGGAGCGAACCGTTCGACATCGATATCGATCTGCCGCGTCCGGCCTCGGGAGGACTCGGGACCTACACCGAGCGCACGGCGGATGGCCGCCGGCTCCAGTTCAGCGGCCCCGTACACCTGCCGTGGCGATTCATCGCGGCGCGGATGGGAGACTGACGTGACGGCGCACGATCACCAGACGGCGCCGCGCCTCCGCGTTGCGGCCGCGCAGATGGATGTTCGGTTAGGCGAACTCGACGCGAATCTCGAGCGCGCGGGCCGTTTCGTCGCCGATGCGCGCGAGCAGGGCGCCGAGCTGGTGCTCCTCCCGGAGCTCTGGTCGACGGGCTACGACCTCGCGCACGCGCCGGCTCACGCCGCGCGGAACGAGGCCGTGGTACTACCTGCGCTCGCGAGCCTCGCCGAGCGACACCGCATCGGCATCGCCGGATCGCTCCTGGTAGGCGATGGCGCGGGACGCGTGCGCAATACGGCGGTCGTGCACGGACGCGATGGCTCGGTCATCGGCGAGTACGCGAAGATCCATCTCTTCGCGCTCATGGTCGAGAACCACTACCTCGCGGCCGGCGACGCGGCGCCGACGTTCTCGCTGCCCGCTTGTACCGCCGCGACGGCCATCTGCTACGACCTCCGGTTCCCGGAGCTGTTCCGCTCCTACGCGCTCGACGGGGCCCGCGTCGTATTGCTGCCGGCGGAGTGGCCGGCGGTGCGTATGGCGCATTGGCGCACCCTGGTCTGTGCGCGCGCCATCGAAAACCAATTCTTCGTCGTCGCCTGCAATCGCGCTGGTACCTCCGGCGCCACGACGTTCGCCGGTCACTCGATGATCGTCGATCCGGGGGGCAAGGTGCTGGCCGAAGCCGGCGACGACGAGAGCCTCCTCGTCGAGACGCTCGAGTTAGGCCGCGTCGACGAGGCCCGTTCGCAGATCGACATCCTGGGTGACCGCCGCGCCGACCTGTATGGCGCGAACTTTCAAATCGCCAATCATCGATGACACACGCTATGACCGAGGCGCCCAAAACGGCGCCCGAGCCGTCTGGTCCCATTCGCGATTTTCACAAGGGTGACGCGATCAACGAGCGCTTCCACGAGATCGTGCCCGCCGCCACGCACACGTACAGCAAGGGCGAAGACCAGTTTCCTCAGCGCTCGCCCAAACTGATCGCGCGCGCGCTTGGCGCCTACTGCTGGGACGTCGACGGCAACCGCTTCATCGACTGGGCCATGGGCAACCGCGTCATGGTGCTCGGTCACGCGAACCCGGCCGTCAACGACGCGGTCAAGCGGCAAATCGATTTGGGCGTGAACTTCACCCGCCCCGGCGTTCTCGAGTACGAGTTGGCCGAGTACCTCGTCGACCTCCTACCCGTCGCCGAGATGGTGAAGTTCGGCAAGAACGGCTCGGACGTGACTACGGCGGCGATCAAGCTCGCGCGCGCGTACACGAACCGAAAGATGGTCGCCGTGTGCCAGGAGCACCCGTTCTTCAGCATCCACGACTGGTTCATCGGCACGACGCCGATGGATGCCGGCGTGCCGCCCGAAGTCGCGAAGCTCACCGTTCGCTTCAACTACAACGACATCGCGAGCCTCCAGGCGCTCTACGATCGCTATCCGGGCCAGATCGCCGCGGTGATTCTCGAGCCGGTCAAGAACGACGAGCCGCGCAACAACTTCCTCGAGGACCTTCGCGAGCTCACGCGTCGTGAAGGGTCGGTGCTGATCTTCGACGAGATGATCAGCGGCCTCAAGTTCGACCTGCGCGGCGCACATCACCGCTGGAAGGTGTATCCCGACCTCGCCTGCTACGGCAAGGCGATGAGCAACGGCTATTCGTTCTCGTGCCTCGCCGGCCGCCGCGACATTCTCGAGTTAGGCGGATTGAAGCACGACAAGCAGCGCGTGTTCCTGCTCTCGCAGACCCATACGTCCGAAACGGTGGGCCTCGCCGCCTGCCGCGCGACGCTCGACGAATACCAGCGCCTGAACGTCGGCGACCACATCTGGTCGCAGGGCGCGAAGCTCGTCTCGGGAATTCGCGAGCTGGCAAAGGCGGAAGGCGTCGCCGACTACATTCGCGTAATCGGCTTCGATTGCAATCCCTACATTCTGTGCACGCGCGCCGATGGCACCCCGTGGCCCGCGCTGCATACGTCCTTCCATGAGGAAGTGATTTCGTGGGGCGTCCTCATTCCGTGGGTCACCATCACCTACTCGCACGGCGCCGAAGAAATTGCACGCACGCTCGAGGCGCTGCAGCACGGCATGCGCAAGATTCGTCGCGCACTCGATGACGGTTCGGTAGAGCGGTCGTTCCTGGGCGAAGCCGTGACGCCGGTATTCCGCCCGTTCAACCGGTGCTGTCAGAGCAAATGTGGACGGCTGTACACCGATGCGCCGCGCCTTGCATGCTGCACCGACGACGGGGACGACGCATGATCGGCGCAGTCGTCCAGGCGCGCATGGGTTCCACCCGGCTGCCCGGCAAAGTACTCATGCCGGCAGCCGGGAAGCCGCTGCTCGCGCACCTGCTCGAGCGGCTGGGCCGCGCCCGAATGGTCGAGACGATGCTCGTCGCCACGTCGGACGACGTGCGCGATGACCCTGTCGCCGCGCTGTGCTCGTCGTTAGGCGTAGAGGTCTTTCGCGGCAGCGAGCACGACGTCCTCGACCGCTACTACCAGGCCGCGCGCGGCGCCGGCATCGACCTCGTCGTCCGGATTACCGCCGACTGCCCGCTCGTCGATCCCGCGATCGTCGACGCGATGGTGCAGTACGCAGTCGAGCACCGCGGCGAGTTCGATCTCGTCACCAATCGACGCCCGCTCACCTTCCCGGACGGATTGGATCTTGACGTCATCCCGATCGACGCGCTCGCCCAAGCATGGCGCGAGGCGCGCGAGCCCATGCAGCGCGAACACGTCATTCCATGGTTCTGGGATACGGGTCGCCGCCTGCATAACCTCGAGTATCCGGCCAATCTGTACGCCGAGCACCGGTGGACGCTCGACTACGCCGAGGACTACGCGCTCATCCGTCGCGTGATCGAGGAGCTGACGCCGGTGTTTGGATCGACATTCGCGATGGAAGACGTGCTCGCCTTCATGGCCGACCACCCGGACGTCGCGCATTCGAACGCCCAGTACATCACCACCCAACCGGTGGCGTCCACGGGACGCATACTCTCCATGGCGGCCGCCGGGCGCGCCCAACCGATAGCCAGCAGCCGCAGCGCCTGACCCATGCCACCATCTTTCGATTACACGCGCGACGAGCTGATTGACGCGCTCCGTGCCTCGGGGCTCGGACCCGGCGACATCGTCTTCGCCCACATCGGTCTCGACGCACTCGGCCGTGCCGACGGTTGCCTAACGGACGACGATGCCAGCGCCATGCTCATGAAGGCCT
>DAHUXU010000201.1 GCA_027307005.1 Gemmatimonadota bacterium | reverse complement strand
GGCGACCTGCTGGACGACGAGCGGATGGCGGCGGGAACCCTCGCGGCAACCTACGTTTCCGCGGTCGCCCATGCGCCGCACGGCGCGTGGCCGCTCACGCTGCAGCATCGCTATGTTGAGGACGCCGATCACGTCGCACTGTACGTGCGCCTCGCGCGAAGCGCCGACGGCTTTGCCGAGTACCTGCGCACGCACGTTCTCGACGCTGCGCCGGCGATGCGCCCGTGAATGGCTGCACCCACCTCGAGCGCGTCATCGGCGCGATCGCGCGACTGCTCGCGAGCGCGGGCACCGTCGCCGTCGGATCATCGTCGCCCGTCGAGGCGGCGGCCGCGCTGCTCGCGCAGGCGGTGTACCCCGACGGCACCCGGGCGCTCGTGTTCCGCAACAACATCCACGATCCCTTTCCCGAGAGCGGCAGCGAGCTCTACGACCGCATCGGCCAGGGCCGCATCGACGTCTTTTTCCTGAGCGGCGGGCAAATCGACGGGCGCGCGAACCTCAACATGGTCGGCGTCGGTCCGTATCCGCGGATGCCAGTGCTCTTCTCGGGCAACCACGGCACGCCGTTCATCTACCTGATGGTCCCGCGGATCATCCTGTACCGCGAGGAGCACAGCCGGCGCACGCTGGTGTCCAAGGTCGATTACGTCAGCGCGCCCGGCGTCACGCCAGCGGATGTTCCGCGACGCGGCGGCCCGACCGACCTCGTCACGGGCAAGGCCGCGTTCACGTTCGATCGCGACGCCGCGCGGTTCACGCTTGCGAGCGTCCATCCACCGTTCACCGAGGACGACGTCGTGGAGAGCACTGGCTTCGAATTCGAACGGCCGGCCGGCGTGCCCGCGACACCGGATCCGCCAGCCGACTGGTTGCGACTGCTGCGCGGCCCGGTGCGTGCGCAGGTCGCCGAAACGTACCCGCGGTTCGCCGCAACGCTGGCTGCGCGCTGATGGAACGACCGGTCTGGACCCCTTCGCCGGAACGCGTCGCCGCCGCGAACCTCACGCGGTTCATCGCGACGGTGAACGAGCGCTGGACGCTTCGGATCGACGATTACGCCGGGCTGCACGCGTTCTCCGTCGAGCAGCCGGAGCGCTTCTGGCTTGCCGTGTGGGACTTCTGCGGCGTGCGAAGCGAGCAACGTGCACAGTGCGTGCTGGAACACGGCGATCGCATGCCGGGTGCGCGCTGGTTCCCGCAGGCGCGCCTCAACCTCGCCGAGAACCTTCTTTGGCGTGACGACAACGCGATCGCGGTGATCGGCTTGTCCGAAGACGGCGGCCGGCGCGTTCTGACGTTTGCCGAATTGCGTGCGCTCGTCGGTCGGCTTGCGCAGGCGATGCGCGAAAGCGGTGTCGGCGTCGGCGATCGCGTCGCAGGCTACACGCCGAACAATCCGGAAGCTGTCGCCGCGATGCTCGCCGCGTCCAGCATCGGCGCGGTCTGGTCGTGCTGCTCGCCGGAGCTCGGCGTCGAGGCCGTCGTCGATCGGCTGGAACAGATCGCGCCTGCGCTGCTCGTCACGGCGGACGGCTATCGATACGGTGGCTGGGCCTTTCCGCTGCTCGACAAGGCAGCCGCGATCACCCGGCGCATTTCGAGCATTCGCAAGACGGTCGTCGTGCCGGTGCTCGCGAGCAAGCCGGCGCTCGCATTCCTCGGCGATGCATGCACGTTCGACCAGTTCATCGCGCCCTACGACGCAGGACCGATCGCATTCGCGCATCTGCCATTCGACCATCCGGTGTTCGTGCTGTTTTCGTCGGGCACGACGGGCCGTGCGAAATGCATCGTCCACGGAGCCGGCGGCGCGATCCTCGAGAATCTGAAGGCGCACGCGCTGCAGTTCGATGTGAAGCCCGGCGATTGCGTCTACTGGTGGACGGCTACAGGCTGGGTCGTGTGGAACTTCATGATCTTCGCGCTGGGCCGCGGCGCGAGCATCGTGCTCTACGACGGCTCGCCGACGTACCCGGCGACGGACGCGATCCTGCGCCACGCGGCTGCCGAGCGCGCGACGTTCGTGCGCCTGACGCCGGGCTACGTCGATCTGCTGGCGAAGGCACAATGCACGCCGTCGCGCACGCTTGATTTTGGCGCGCTGCGCACGATGATCGTCGCGAGCTCGCCGTTCGGCGCGAGCGGCTACGACTACATCCACGAAAACGTGAAGCGCGACGTCCATCTCGCCTCGCCGTCCGGAGGGACCGATCCGCTCGCCTCGCTCGTGTCGGCAAACCCGATCGGGCCGGTGTTCGCGGGTGAAATCCAAGCCGCGGCGCTCGGACTCGCCACGCGCGTCTTCGACGACGCTGGCAACCCCGTCGTTGGCAAGGCGGGCGAGCTCGTGGTCTGCAAGCCGTTTCCGTCGCTGCCGATCGGCTTCTTCGGCGACG
>DAHUXU010000587.1 GCA_027307005.1 Gemmatimonadota bacterium | reverse complement strand
CTTCATTCTCGTCGGAATCGTGAAGAGCGGATCGCGAGGCGGATTCATCGCGTTCGTGGCGACGATGATGTACATCTTGCTGCGGTACAAGGCGATTCCGCGGAAGGTGCGCATGTCGATCGCCGTGGCCGGCGTCGGGCTCATCGCCGTGCTCGGGTCCGACAAGTACTGGACGCAGATCAGCACGATTGCCAACCCCGAGGGCGACTACAACTGGACCGACCCGGTGGGACGCAAGGCGGTGTGGGAGCGGGGACTCGGCTACGTCGAGCACCATCCGGTGTTCGGCGTCGGCCTCAGGGCATTCCCGATCGCGGAAGGCGAATCGGATCTCGCCCGCTCGCTGTCCGCGGAAGGACACGGGTTCAAGTGGTCGGTCGCCCACAATTCGTTTCTCGAGACGGCCGCGGAGCTGGGCATCCCTGGCTTCATCGTGTTCGTGTCGTTCTTCGTCGTCTCGTTCCGGATGCTGTCCGACGTGCGTCCGGGGCGACGATACGGTCCATGGGTGACGACGCGCGAGCTGGCGGTCTCGCAGATGCTCATTGGATCGTTCATCGGCTTCATCATCGCCAGCACCTTTGTGTCCGCCGAATATTTCACGTACCTGTACTTCCTGTTCGGGTTGGTCATCGGCCTCGACAAGATCCTGCGGACGCGCCGGGACGCCATGTGGGCCGCGCTGTCGATGGCGCGTCCCGTCCGGTTAGGCGCCCAGCCGGCCGGCCCGGCTGCGCCTCCGGCCCCGTTCCCCCTGCCGGCGCCCTGATCATCTCGGCGTGCTCCTCGTTGTTGCACGACGCTCGCCGGCGATCGGCGCGCGCGCCTGACCGGACGCGAGCCGCCGCGTGCGCCGCCGGCTGAAGCAGTTGGTCGAACGCGGTCTCGTGTGGAGTGGCGCGTCGCGCATCGCGCTGGCCTCGCACCGCGCGGACGCACTCATCCTTGCCTACCACGCGATCGTGCCCGAGGGCGAACCGGCGGCGGGGGATGCGTCGCTGCACCTGGCGCAGTCGGACTTCGCGGCGCAGCTCGACGTGCTCGCGCAACGCCACGACGTGGTGCCTCTCGCCGATGCGCTCGCCGAGCCCGCGTCTCGTTCGCGGCGGCCGCGCGCGGCCCTCACGTTCGACGACGCGTACGCGGGCGCGGTCCTGGCCGGCGTGGCCGAGCTCGAGCGCCGCGGCATGCCGGCCACGATCTTCGTGCCGCCCGGTCTGTTAGGCGGCCGCAGGTTCTGGTGGGACGTCCTCGGCGCCGGCGATGTGCTCGACCCGGTGCTGCGCCGGCGCGCGCTCACCGAGTGGCGCGGCCAGGGCGACGTGATTCTGGGCGCGTTAGGCAGGCGCGGCGATGAGTCGGCGGGCCCGGCGTACGCGCGCAGCGCCACGGAACGCGAGCTCGAGCGCGCCGCCGCCGTGGCCGGCATCACGCTCGGCTCCCACACCTGGAGCCATCCGAACCTTGCCGCGCTCGATCCGGCGGCCCGCGACGCCGAGTTGCGCGACTCGCTCGCCTGGCTGCGCGCTCGGTACGAAGGCGTGCTCCCGGTGATCACGTACCCGTACGGGCTGCAGACGGAAGCGGTACAGCGTGCCGCGGAAGCCGCGGGCTACGAGGCGGCCCTGTGCATCGCGGGCGGCTGGGTGGCGGACCGCCGCCGGCCATTTGCGATGCCGCGCATGGATGTGCCCGCGGGCGTGTCGCGCGCCGGGTTCCAGCTGCGCGTGAGCGGAGTCGTGTCGTGACGGCGCGGCCGGCCGTGCTCGTGACGGACGGTGATCAGCGCGCGGCCCTCGCCGTCGTCAGATCGTTAGGCGCTGCGGGCTATCCGGTGTACGTCTGCGCCGCGCGGCCGCGCTCGCTGGCCGGCGCATCGCGCTACGCGCGGGCCGAGGCGCTCGTGACGGATCCGCTCGAGGATCCGCAGCGGTTCGCCGGCGACATCCGCGCGCTCGTGGCGAGGTGGAACATCGGCGCGTTGATCCCGATCGGCGACGCCGCGCTCCTGGCGTCGCTGCCGGATCGGGGCCGCCTGCCTAACGTGCTGCTGCCGTTCGCCGATGAGCGCGTCGTGCGCCGGATCGCGGACAAGGCCGCCGTCCTCGAGGCCGCGACCAGCGTCGGGATCGCGATTCCGCAGCAGCAACCGGCCGCGGACCGGGGTGCGCTCCTCGCGATGGCGCCTGGCCTCGAGTACCCGGTGGTGCTCAAACCGTCGCGGTCGGTTGCCGAACACGGCGGGCGCCGGATCAAATTGCTCGTTCGCCACGTGGCGTCGCCGGTGGACCTGGCAGCCGCCGCGGCGGACCTGGATCCGGCCGCCTATCCGGTGCTCGTCCAGCGGCGCGTCGTCGGGCCGGGCGTCGGAATTTTCCTGCTCATCTGGAACGGCGAAACGCTCGCCGCGTTCGCGCACCGCCGCATTCGTGAGAAACCGCCGGCAGGCGGCGTGAGCGTGTATCGAGAGAGCGTGGCGGCCGACCCCGCGCTCGTGCAGCGGTCGCGCGCGCTGCTCGATGCGTTCGGATGGTGCGGCGTGGCGATGGTCGAGTACAAGATCGACGAGCGCACCGGCACGCCGTACCTCATGGAAATCAACGGCCGGTTCTGGGGATCGTTGCAGCTCGCCATCGACGCCGGCGTCGATTTCCCGGCGCTGCTCATGGAAGCGGCGTTAGGCAAGCGGCCCGCCCCGGTGACGGCGTACACGACAGGCGTGGCCAGTCGCTGGTTCTGGGGCGACGTGGACCACCTCCTGGCGCGGCTGCGCCGCTCGCGCTCCGCGCTTTCGCTGCCGCCCAACGCGCCGGGCCGGTGGGCAGCCATTCGCGCCTTTCTCACCGTGAAACGCGGAACGGATCGGGAGGAAATTCTTCGCCGCGACGACCCGCGCCCGTTCTTCCGCGAGACCGCGCAATGGTTCAGCAGCCTGCGATGACCGAGCCGCTGCGGATCGCGCTCATGCTCGAGACCGACGGGCCGGGCGGCGCAGAGACGGTCGTGCTGCAGTTGGGCGAAGAACTGCGCCGCCGCGGCCACGACGTGATGCCGGTGGGTCCCGCGCCCAGCGGTGGGTGGTTAGGCGCGCAGTTCGCCGCCCGCGGCTTCTCGCCGCGCACCTATGTGCTGCGCCGCCCGTTCGACTGGGGCTGCGTGACGTCGCTCACCGCGCTCATGCGGAGCCATCGCACGCAGGTCGTGCACAGCCACGAGTTCACGATGGCGGTGTACGGCGCGCTGGCCGCGCGCCGCGCGGGGGCGCGCCAGGTCATCACCATGCACGGCGGCCGCTACTACGCCGGCGCGTGGCGTCGGCGCGCCGCGCTGCGATGGGCCATGGCGCACAGCGCGGCCACGACGGCCGTTTCCGGCGCGACCGCCGCCGACCTCCGCCGCACCCTCGGCGTGCCCTCCGACGCGGTGCGCGTCGTGCCTAACGGAATCGAGATGCCGCGGGGCGAGCGGACCGCGCTGCGGCGGGAGCTTCAGGTGGGGGACGACGAGCTGCTCATCGTCGCCATCGGGAACCTGTACCCGGTGAAAGCCCACGCCGTGCTCGTGCGCGCGCTGGCCGAGCTCGAGGAACAAGGAGGCGCTCCGGCGTGGCGTCTCGCGATTGCCGGTCGAGGCGAGGAAGAAGAGCACCTTCGCAGCCTGGCTGCCGACGCCGGAATCGCCTCGCGCGTACACTTGCTGGGCTTCCGTTCCGACACGCCCGACATTCTGGCCGCTGCAGACCTGTTCGTGATGCCGTCCCTGTCCGAGGGACTTCCACTCGCGTTAGTCGAAGCGATGGCGACCGGGCTGCCGATCATCGCCAGCGAAGTCGGCGGCATTCCCGAGCTCGTTGCTCGCGACCGGGAAGCGATGCTGGTCCCCGCCGCATCGCCGCCCGCGCTCGCCGCCGCGATCCGATCCTTGCTCGCCGACCCTGCCCGGCGCCTCGCGCTCGGCGCCGCTGCCCAACGTCGCGCCTATCGCGACTTCAGCGTCGCGACCATGTGCGACGCGTACGAAGCGCTCTACCACGGGACGGCGCCCGCGTCGCCCGAGTGCGCTGGGGAGCAACGCTGATGCCGCCTGCGCTCGGGATCGTGCACGTGCACAGCAACTACTCGCACGACGGCCGCGATTCGCTCGACGCGCTGGCCCGATTCGCGGTCGAGCGCCGCATCGCATTCGTCGGGCTCACCGACCACGCCGAAGACTTCTCGGAAGCGCGGTGGCGCGAGTACGTGGCCGAGTGCGCACGCGCATCCAGCGACGCAGTGAGGCTCATCCCCGGTCTCGAGTTCCGCTTTGCGGACTTTAGCGGACTGCACCTCCTCGCCTTCGGGCTCACGCAGTGGATCGAGCCGACCACGCCCGACGAATTCATCAGACTCGCTTCGCCGGCGTCGCGCGCCACTGCACTGGCGCATCCGATTCTCGCGAGCTATGAGATCCCCGCTAGTGTGCGAGACGGCATCGATGCGATCGAGGTCTGGAACGCCACGTACAACACGCGGTACCTGCCGGACCCGCGCGCGTTCCGCTTGCTGCACCGGATACAGCGGGCGCGTCCGGCTGTCGTTGGCTTCGCCGGCCTCGACCAACACGACGCACGCAACGATCGCGAGACGCGTGTGCTGGTGCACGAGACACAGGCGCACGATCCGTTAGGCGCAATCAAGCGCGGGCAGTTCGAGAACCGCGGCCGCACGATGCGCTTCGACGCCGTGAGGGGTGTCGGCGGCGCACCGCTCGCGCTGCTCTATGTCGCGCGCTGGTGCTACGATCGCGTCGAGCGCGTTCAGGACGTGATGGTGAGAGTGCTCCGCTCGCGCCGCGGCGAATCCTGAGTCGAAACGCGCTCGATCGCATCCAACAGAATCTCAGCCTGCTTCGCGCGGCTGAACCGGTCGTCGCGCGCGATCCGCACCGGTGCGATGCCCTGACGGTGCATCTCGTATCGCCTGCGGATCGCGGTCGCAATCGCGGCCACGTCGCTCGGACCGACCAGATCCGCATCGGTGCCCTGTAGCAGCTGCGCCGTGGCGCTTGCCGGTTCGGTGAGTATCAAGAGCCACGCGTCGAACCGCATGTACTCGAAGGTCTTCGCCGGAATGAACTCACGGCCGAATCCGACGAACACGACCAGCATCGTGGCCTGCGCCAGAAACTCGAGGGCGTCCGCGTGCGCCCGCCGCGGCCCAACGGAGACATAGTCGCCGATCCCGGCCTCGTGCGCGAACGCATCGATCGACAGCTGGCCCGGTCCTCCGAAGTCGCCGATGAAGTCGATGCCGAAATCAGCCGGCGTCAGCGACAACTCGCGAATCACGTTCGATGATGCGCGCATGAGATTGCGCACGTCCTGCTCGAGATACACGGTGCCCGCAAAGCCGATCGTGAACCGGCCGCCACGCCGCGACGGCGGCACAGGATACGAGTCCGTTCCGTTCAAGACGGTGATCATGCGGCTGCGCGCTTCGGGATAGGCGGACGCCAGACCGTCGCGGGCATGGTCCGTGTTCGCCACGACGACAGCCGCGTCGGCAAGCACCTGGCGTTCGTGCCGGCGTGCCTCTCGATACCACCACGGACTCGCGTGTGTCTCGTGCAGCATCGGGAGCAGGCTCCACGGGTCGCGCATGTCCACGATGTGCGGCAGACCGGCCGTCGCGGCGACCTGACGCGCGGCTTCGTGCGCCATGTGCGGCGGACCCGAGCTCACCACGGCGCGATGGACCCCCGGCCGCACGATGCGCCGCCCGGCCGCTGCGGCGTGGCGCGCCCATGCCGCCTCTCGCGCCACCACGACGTACGCGCTGACGAAGCGGGTGATCTCCCGCATCGTGGTGGGCGGCCAGTGCATTTCGTCGCGGGCGATCGACGCGCGACCCGGCACGGTGCCGTTCGTGCCGGCGGTCGCGGCGCCGTGCGGCGCGCGCCGCGGAACCACGAGCCGGTACGCGCGCGCAGCCCAGTGCTCGAGTCGCTCCACGACGAGACCCGGCTGTGGCACGTCGAAAACCCGGACGCCCTCGGGCAGCGCGTCCATTCGGCGGCGGTCGACCGCGTCCGGCTCGCGGCACATGACCACATCCAATCCCCAGCCGCGCTCGGCGATGAACTGCGCGAACTGCTCCCAGCGCCTGGCGCCGACGGCGACGTTAGGCGGAAAGTGCTGGCTGATCAGAATGAGACGATGCTGGTCCTGCTCCGGCCGTCCGGCCCTTTCGAAGAACGGTGACAGGGTCATCGAGCGCGCGCCTCGGCTTCCGCCATGCGCTCGCGAAGGACGGTCGCGATCCAGTCGGCAATGGCCGACCAGTCGTGGCGCCGCGCTTCCGCCTGGCGTGCGCGCTGCCGGGCCGGCTCCATCGCCGAAGACCCGAGCTGGCGATCTATCGCCTGCTCCCATTCATCGGCGCCGCGCGCAATCGTCACGAGATGCTCCGCGCCGTGCAGCGCCGGCAGCGGAACGCTCACCACGGGACGGCCCGTCGCCAGATATTCGTTGAGCTTGAGCGGATAGATGTACTTCGTGTAGTCGTTCACGCGATACGGCATGAGACAGACATCGAAGTGCTGCGGATACCGGCACAACTCCGATGTCGGCTTCTCGCCCAGAAAGTGTACGTTAGGCAATGCCTCGAGCCGTCCCAGCACCGCGTCGATCTCGGGATGTACGTGGCGGCCGCCCACGAACACGAACGACCAGTCGGGACGCCGCTCTGCCAACTCGAGGAGCAAGTCCCAATCGATCTGCTTCTTGATGTAGCCCGTGTAGCCGAGCCGCGGATGCGGGA
>DAHUXU010000567.1 GCA_027307005.1 Gemmatimonadota bacterium | reverse complement strand
CTCATATCCAGCAAGGCCAATTGTCACAATCCGGAGTCGTCCCGCCGTTGCGCTCGCCCCGCGAATACTACGCATCGCCCGGCCATGCTTCGGCGTACTTGGGGCGTCACCGGCTGAGCGTGAAACGTGAAACCGTCCCCCCACCTCGATCGCCGAGGATTCTGATGCGTCCTAGCGCACGACTCCTGCTCGCCTCGCTCGTTCTCGCGCCGCCTGCCGCCCTTTCACAGCAGACCGCAACAACCACGGCGACAGTCACTTCCGCCGATTACGCCCGCGCCGAAAAATTTCTGGCGTGGAACACGGCGCCGCTCGTCTCGGGTGCCACGGTGCGCGTCGCATGGCTTCCCGGGGACAAGTTCTGGTACCGTAATTCCACGCCGCAGGGTTACGAGTTCGTGCTGGTCGACGCCCAGCATCACACGCGGGCGCGCGCGTTCGATCAAGATCGCGTCGCCGCGGCGCTGTCGGCTGCCGCCGGACGCACCTACGACGCGTGGCATCTGCCAATCACACGTCTCGAGTTCTCGGCCGATGGCCGCTCGATCACCTTCGAGACCGACGATGCGCATCGCAGCTTCACGTGCGACGTCGCAGGCCACCGGTGCACCCCGCAACCGGCCCAACCGGATCTCCGCGACGACGTCGTATCTCCCGACGGCGAGCTCGCCGCGTTCATACGAAACGACAATCTGTGGGTGCGCGACCTCGCGACGGGGGCGGAGCGCCAGCTCACCACGGATGGCGTCAAAGATTTCGGCTACGCCACCGATAACGCCGGTTGGACCAAGAGCGACCGCCCCGTCCTTGCATGGTCAGCCGACTCGAAGAAAATCGCGACGTTCCAGCAGGACCAACGCGGCGTCGGCGCGATGTACCTCGTCGAGACGCGCGTCGGTCACCCGGTGCTCGAGCAATGGAAGTATCCGCTGCCCGGCGACAGCGTGATACCGACCATTCAGCGTGTGATCATCGATCTCAATGGCCCGCGGGTCATCCGCTTCCAGATGGCGCCCGACCAGCATCGGTCGACGACCTGCGATCACATCCTCTGCGGACGGCGGTTCGCCGACGTCGAGTGGAGCGGCGACGCCTCGCATCTGGCGTTCGTGTCGACGTCGCGCGATCACAAGCACGAGACGCTGCGCGTTGCCGATGCAGCCACAGGCGCCGTGCGCGACGTGCTCCAGGAGTCTGTGGCCACCTTCTACGAATCGGGCTACAACGCCGAAAACTGGCGCGTGCTCGACACCCTCAAGCAGGTGATCTGGTACTCGGAGCGCGACAATTGGGGCAATCTGTACGTGTACGACCTCGCGTCGGGTTCGTTAGTCAAGCAAATCACGACCGGACCCGGCAACGTGCTGCAGGTCCTTCGAGTCGATCAGAAGGACAAGACCATCTATTTCACCAGCGCGGGACGCGAACAGGGCGTGGATCCGTATTTCGTACAGGTGTACCGGATTCGCCTGGATGGCACTCATCTTCAGTTACTCACGCCGGAGAACGCCGACCACGAGGTGTCGATGTCGCCCGATGGGCGGTTCTTTGTCGACAGTTGGTCGACGCCCGAGGTGCCGCCGAAGACGGTGCTGCGCGATGAGAACGGCCGCACGGTGATGCCGCTCGAGACGGCCGACATCTCTCGCCTCGTGGCCGCGGGTTGGAAGCCGCCCATTCCGATCACGGTGAAAGCCCGCGACGGACGGACCGATCTGTACGGGTTGCTGTTCCGCCCAACGAACTTCGATTCGACCAGGAAGTATCCGATCATCAATCACATCTACCCCGGACCGCAGGTGGGCAGCGTAGGCTCCCGCTTCTTCTCGGCGTCGCGAGGGGATGCGCAATCGCTGGCAGAGTTGGGCTTCGTGGTGGTGGAGATCGATGCGATGGGCACACCGATGCGCTCGCACTCGTTCCACGCCGCGTATTACGGAAACATGGGCGACAACGGGCTGCCCGATCAGATCGCGGCGATGAAGCAGCTCGCCCAACGCTATTCCTGGATCGATCTCGACCGGGCGGGCATCTATGGTCATTCGGGCGGCGGCTACGCGACCGCCGATGCGATGCTGCGGTATCCGGACTTCTTCAAGGTGGGCGTGTCGGAGGCGGGCAACCACGACAACCGCGAATACGAGGACGACTGGGGCGAGAAGTGGCAGGGCTTGTTGGTCAGGAAGCCCGACGGCACGAGCAACTACGACGACCAGGCGAACGAGAACATGGCGGCGAACCTCAAGGGCAAGCTCTTGATCGCCTACGGCACCACCGACAACAACGTGCCGCCGTACAACTCGCTGCTATTGGTGAACGAGTTGATCAAGCACAACAAGGATTTCGACCTGATCGCGTTGCCTAACCGGCGGCACGGCTTCGGCAACGAGCCGTACATGATCCGGCGCCGGTGGGACTATTTCGTCCGCTATCTGTTGGGCGCGGAGCCGCCGGCCGGCTACGAGGTGCATGGCCCCAGGCCCGGAGCGCCGTTGTTCTAGCGTTAGGCGCAGAACACGGACAACAGAACGGGGGCATCCGGTTGTCCGGTGCCCCCGTTGCTCGAGCGATGCCGGCGGGGTGTCGCCCGCGGCGTCAGTGTATTACCAGCGGTAGTGCGCGAAGGCCTTGTTCGCTTCGGCCATACGGTGCGTGTCGTCTTTCTTCTTCATCGCATTGCCTTCGCCCTTGGACGCGGCCACCACCTCGGCTGCCAGCTTCTCGGCCATCGACTTTTCGTTGCGATCGCGCGAGAACTGCATCAGCCAGCGCATCGCCAACGCGGTGCGACGCTCGGGACGCACTTCGACCGGCACCTGATACGTCGCGCCGCCGACACGACGGCTCTTCACTTCGACCACCGGCTTCAAGTTCTGCAAGGCTTGCTTGAACACGTTCACGCCCGGCTGGCCCGTGCGCGATTCGACCAGGTCCATCGCGCCATAGAAAATGTGCTCCGCCGTCGACTTCTTCCCCTGCAGCATGAGCGTGTTGATGAACTTCGAAACGGTCTGGCTATCGTAGCGCGCGTCGGCGAGCACCGGGCGCTTGATGGACTTTTGGCGACGGCTCACTTGCGACCTCCCGCACCAGCCTTGGGCTTCTTCGCGCCGTACTTGGAGCGACTCTTGTTGCGGCCATTCACACCCGACGCATCGAGCGTCCCGCGCACAATGTGATATCGTACGCCCGGCAGATCCTTCACGCGTCCACCGCGAATGAGCACGATGGAGTGCTCCTGCAGGTTGTGCCCTTCCCCGGGAATGTAGGCCGTGACCTCGAACCCATTCGTGAGGCGAACACGAGCCACTTTCCGCAACGCAGAATTCGGCTTCTTGGGCGTCGTCGTGTACACGCGCGTGCAGACGCCGCGCTTCTGCGGATTGCCCCGGAGCGCCGGCGCCTTCTCCTTCTTCTCGACGTCCTGGCGACTGCGCCGGACAAGCTGATTGATAGTCGGCATAACCTCTGTAGAGCGAACGAAGCCGCCCCACGGGCGGTAGAGAACAATAAAGTTAGACCGCCCGGAAAAGTGTGTCAACTACTTGGGATGTGCTTTCTTACCGATCACGGTCCAATTGGCGCCTCGGATCCGTGCCGCCGATAGAAGGCGAACTTCCAAAGCACCCAGCTCCGCACCTTCTTCCCATCCTTCTTCGCCGGCTCGTATCGCAGTTTCGGCAGCATCCTCTCGACGGATTGTGTGAACGCCGAGTCGCTTGTGGAGACCACCGTGAAGGTCGATGAGTCGATGCAGCCCATCGTGTCCACCACGAACTTGCCGACGACTGATGCATCGCCCGACAGCTTCATATCGGCCTCGGCCGTACCATTGTAGTTCTGCCCGATGGTGCCGGGCCACGGAATGTTCGGATTGCCGCGGTCCGGCACCGCCTGCTGGTCCACATCCACGTCATAGATATGGGACGTATCGAGCTGGTTGAGCGCCCAACCATGGCCGCCGCACTTCGGCCGTCCATCGCGCACGGACGCCGAGCTCCGCACCGGCATCGCGAACGTAATCGCGACCGCTCCCACACCAATGAATCCGACAACAGATCCGCGCATGAGACCCTCCGGTAAGAGTTGGTCGACTGCTCATGCATCCGGCACACATGGCCGGCGAACAAGACGGCCCGGACAACCGTAGGTCGCCCGGGCCGAGCCTTGCTAGTTCTGCGCTCCGTTCCTCCGCTATTCGTCGCCGCCCAAGGGGAACGGTGACGGGACCGTGGTCGCGGTACTCGTGAGCAGCGGAGCGAACGGAGCTTCGGTGAGAGCCGGTTGCACCTCGGGCTGCGGTGGCGGCTCCACGCCTTCGATTTCGACATCGCTATACCGATACTGCCCGGTACCCGCAGGAATCAAGTGTCCGATAATGATATTCTCCTTGAGTCCCAACAAGTCGTCCCGGGCGCCGCGAATTGCCGCGTCCGTTAGGACGCGCGTGGTTTCCTGGAACGACGCGGCCGAAATGAACGACTGCGTGGTGAGGCTCGCCTTCGTGATGCCGAGCAGCAGCGGTTCGGAGGTGGCCGGTTGGTGCGACTTCTTCTGCGCCCGGTCGTTGACCTCGCGGAACGTGCCCTTGTCCACGTGCTCGCCTTCGAGCAGCTCCGTGTCGCCCGGATCGAGGATACGCACCTTCTGCAGCATCTGACGGACGATCACGCCAATGTGCTTGTCGTTGATCTTCACGCCCTGCAGCCGGTACACCTCTTGGACCTCGTTCAACAGATATTCTTGCACGGCGCGCGGTCCCTTGATCCGCAAGATGTCGTGCGGGTTCACCGGACCTTCCGACAGACGGTCGCCGGCGCGCACGCGGTCGCCCTCGTGCACGCGCAAGTGCTTGCCGGCCGGCACCTCGTAGAGCTGCGCCGGCTGGCTGTCGTCGACCACGGCCTGATTGCCGTCGCCTAACTTGAGCGGCTGGACGAAGATCTCGCGCTTGCCGCGCTTGATCTCGCCGAACCGGACCACGCCATCGATCTCCGAGATCGTGGCCGGATCCTTCGGCCGCCGCGCCTCGAACAACTCGGCGACACGCGGCAGACCGCCCGTGATGTCGCGCGTCTTGTACGCTTCGCGGCTGATCTTCGCGAGAATGCTGCCCGCGGCGATCTTCTGTCCGTCTTCCACCGTGAGCTGTGCGCCCACCGGAATCACGAAGTCGCGGACGCGCTTCTCCTTCCCGCCCTTCTCCTGCACGATCTCGATGTGCGGGTGCAGCTTCTTCTCGCGGTCCTCGATGATCACCCGCTGGCGCAACCCGGTGAGCTCGTCGAGCTCCTCGGTCACCGTTTCATCTTCGACGATGTCGACGAAGCGAATCGTGCCATCGACGTCGGCGATGATGGGGTTCGTGTACGGATCCCACGTGAACACCACCTGGTCGCGCCGGATCTCGGCGCCATCCTCGACCATGAGGTATGCGCCTAACGGAACCTGGAAGCGCGACACCACCGGCGCGTTCTTTTCGGTGGACGCGCGGATGGTGATCTCACCCTCGTACGAGGTGACGATCTTCTGTCCCTCGGGATTGGTGACGTGCGACAGCCGTTCGCCGAACTCGACCACGCCCGGCACCTTCGATTTCCGCGCCGTCTGCTCGGCGATACGGGCAGCGGTGCCGCCGATGTGGAACGTGCGCAGCGTGAGCTGCGTACCCGGCTCGCCGATCGACTGCGCGGCCAGAATGCCGACCGCTTCGCCTAAATCGACCATGCTCATGGTGGCCAGGTTGCGGCCATAGCACATCTGGCACAGTCCGCGCTTCGCTTCGCACGTGAGCACGGAACGAATGCGCACGGTTTCGATGCCGGCGTCCTCGATGGCCCGCGACATCTCTTCGTCGATGAGCTGGCCCGCTTCGGCGAGCAACGTACGACGACCCGACTCGTCGATCTCGTGCGGGTCCTCGACGTCTTCGGCCGCGACGCAGCCGACGATGCGCTCCGACAGCGGCTCGATGATGTCTTCGCCTTCCTTCAAGGCGCCGACCTCGAGACCGAGGATCGTGGCGCAATCCTCCTCGGTGATCGTCACGTCCTGTGCGACGTCCACCAAGCGGCGCGTGAGGTAGCCGGCGTCGGCCGTCTTGAGCGCCGTGTCGGCCAGACCCTTTCGTGCACCGTGCGTCGAGATGAAGTACTCGAGCACCGACAGCCCTTCGCGGAAGTTCGACTTGATCGGGCTTTCGATGATCTCGCCGATGCCGCCGGTGAGTTTCTTCTGCGGCTTCGCCATGAGGCCGCGCATGCCGGCGAGCTGCCGGATCTGGTCGCGCGACCCGCGGGATCCGGAGTCGAACATCATGAACACCGGATTGAAGCCATTCTTCGCCTTGGCCATGGTTTTCACCATCGCGTCGGCGACGTCGTTATTGGCGTGCGTCCACGTGTCGATGACTTTGTTGTAGCGCTCGCCGTTGGTGATGTTGCCCGTCTGGTAGGCGCGCTGGAACCGCTCGACGCGCGCTTCGGCCTCCTGCAGGAGCGTGGCCTTCTCGCCCGGGATCTCCAGGTCTTCGATGCCGATCGAGACGCCGCCCATGGTGGCGTGGCGGAACCCGAACTCCTTGAGACGGTCGAGGAACTGCACCGTGCTGGCGAGTCCTTCCGTGCGGTAGGCCTCGAACACGAGCTCCGAGAGCGCCTTCTTCTTCATCTCGCGGTTCTGGAAGCCCAGCGCCGGTGGGACGATGCTGTTGAACAGCACGCGTCCGACGGTCGTGTCCACCCAGCGTGCGCCGCGGGCATCGCGCACCAGGTACCGCACAGGACTCTGGAACTGTACGTTGCCTAACGCAAGGCCCATTTCCACTTCGGCCAGCGTCGAGAAGCGCGGGGCGTTCTTGAGCCGCGCCTCGAAGTCCACCGGACCCTTGGTGAGGAAGGAGCAGCCGAGCACGATGGCCTGGCTGGGCTCCGCCACGGGGCGGCCGTCCGACGGCTTGAGGATGTTGTTCGACGACAGCATGAGCAACCGGCACTCGAGCTGCGACTCGAACGACAGCGGCACGTGCACCGCCATCTGGTCGCCGTCGAAGTCGGCGTTGAACGCCGCGCACACGAGTGGGTGAATACGGATGGCCTTGCCCTCGACCAGCACCGGCTCGAACGCCTGAATGCCTAACCGGTGGAGGGTCGGGGCGCGGTTGAGAAGCACCGGGTGGTCGCGGATGATCTCCTCGAGGATCTCGAACACCTCGGGGGATTCGCGCTCCACGATCTTCTTGGCCCGCTTCACCGTCTCGGCGATGCCCTTGTCGACGAGCTTGTGGATGATGAACGGCTTGAACAACTCGAGCGCCATCGCCTTGGGCAGACCGCACTGGTGCAGCTTGAGCTCCGGCCCAACGACGATGACCGAGCGGCCCGAGTAGTCCACGCGCTTGCCCAACAGGTTCTGGCGGAACCGCCCCTGCTTGCCCTTGAGCATGTCCGACAGCGACTTGAGCGGACGCTTCCCGCGGCCGCGGATCGCCTTCGAGCGGCGGCCGTTGTCGAACAACGCGTCCACCGCTTCCTGCAGCATGCGCTTCTCGTTGCGCAGGATGACTTCCGGCGCCCGGTGCAGAATGAGCTTCTGCAACCGGTTGTTGCGGTTGATCACCCGGCGATAGAGATCGTTCAGGTCGGACGTGGCAAAGCGGCCGCCGTCCAACGGAACGAGCGGACGCAGATCCGGCGGAATCACCGGGATCACGTCCATGATCATCCACTCGGCCTTGTTCCGGGTGCCGCCGGCATCGCCGGAGTTCCGGAAGGCGTCGATGATCTTGAGCCGCTTGAGCTGCTGCTTCTTGCGGTGCTGCGAGGACTCGACGGCCACGGCGGAGCGCAGCTCGTCCGAGATCTTGTCGACATCGAGCCGGCGCAGGAGCTCGCGCACGGCGGGCGCGCCGATGTCGGCGCGGAATGCGTCGTCGCCTTCCTGTCTGGCCTTGTCGCGCAGCGTCAGATACTCGTCTTCGTCGAGCAGCTGGTTGGGCACGACATCCTGCTGGCCCGGCTCGATGACGACGTAGTTCGAGTAATAGATGATCTTCTCGAGATCACGGAGGGTGATGTCGAGGAGATTGCCCATGGGGCTGGGCAGCGTTTTGAAGAACCAGATGTGCGCGACGGGAACGGCGAGCTCGATGTGGCCCATGCGCTCGCGGCGGACGCGAGACAGAGTCACTTCGACGCCGCAGCGGTCGCAGATCACACCGCGATAGCGGATGCGCTTGTACTTCCCGCAATGGCATTCCCAGTCCTTGACCGGACCGAAGATGCGCTCGCAGAAGAGGCCGTCCTTTTCGGGCTTGAACGACCGATAGTTGATGGTTTCGGGCTTCGTGACTTCACCCCACGACCACCAATTGCGGAGCCCCTGCATTTCGAGGCGCTCGCGTTCCTTGGGGTCTTTGGGACCGCGGATCTCCTCGGGGGAGGCGATCCGGATCTGGATGAAGTCGAAGCTCGAGCTGCGCGGCTCGCGCACGCTGCGGAAGTCGATCATGTGCTACTCCTCTCCGTTGCCGTTGCCGTTCATGCCATCGCCGTCGGTGGAGCCGAGCTTGACCCAGATGCCTAACGCTTGCAGCTCCTTCACCAACACGTTGAACGACTCCGGAATCCCGGGCTCCGGAAGATTCTGGCCCTTCACGATGGCCTCGTACACGCGGCTGCGACCGTTCACATCGTCGGACTTGACGGTGAGGATCTCCTGCAGCGTGTGCGCGGCGCCATACGCCTCCAATGCCCACACTTCCATTTCTCCGAACCGTTGGCCGCCGAATTGCGCCTTGCCGGCCAAGGGCTGCTGGGTGACCAGCGAGTACGGTCCGATGCTCCGTGCGTGGATCTTGTCGTCCACCAAGTGCGAGAGCTTGAGCATGTAGATCTCGCCCACGGTGACGGGACTGGCGAACCGTTCGCCGCTGCGCCCGTCGCGCAGCCACACCTTGCCGGCTACCGTTAGGCGGGCGAGCCGCATGAGCTCCACCGCCGCGGCGTCCACATCCACTTCCGACTTGGGGCCGAGCATCCGCGCGAGCGCGGGCAGCTCGAGCGATTCGAGCGTGTCCGCGGCGTCGCGCGCCGCGAGCTTCTCGAGCTGCCGGAGCGCGTTCTTGAGCTCCGCTCGCCGCTCCTTGGACAGGGACTCGTCCTCGGACAACGCCGTGTGCAGATCGATCTGCGCCTTCACTTCCGCGGCCTCGTGCTCCGCGATCTCGGACGCGGCCGCCACGAGGAAGTCGCGCACCCGGTGATTCAGATCGCGCGTCTCCTGCGACACGCTGCGGCCGGACAGATCGTTGATCGTCGCGTCGCCGAGGTTCGCGTGCACCTCGCCTTCCTCGCGCGACGGTTTGACGTCGGCGAGCAATCGTTTGACGTCGGCGTCGCCGATCGACGGCGCCGGCGCGTGCAGCGCGAGCGCCTGCGCCGACCACCGGACGCCGGCGAGCTTGAGCAGCAAGCCGATCTCGCGCTCGTTGGCGCCCTGGAACACGGGCGTCTTGGCGTAGAAGCCCAGGATCTTCGCGACCCATCCGAGGTGCGTCTCGAGGATCTGACCGACGTTCATGCGGCTCGGGACGCCTAACGGATTGAGCACGATGTCCACCGGACGGCCGTCGGGCAGGAACGGCATGTCCTCTTCGGGGACGATGCGCGCCACGATGCCCTTGTTGCCGTGCCGGCCGGCCATCTTGTCGCCGACGCTCACCTTGCGCTTCTCGGCCAGATACACCTTGACTAACTGAATCACGCCGGGCGGCAATTCGTCGGGCTGCAGAATCTTGTCGATGCGCTCTTCCGCCTTCTCTTCGATGCGCGCCTTCTCGGAGTTGGCGGCCTCGATCACCTCGCGGATGCGCTCGTTCGCCTTCTTGTTCTCGACGCGGAACGTCTTGAGGTCGAGGGTCGGAATCCGCAGCTCGCGGACCGCTTCGGGCGTGAGCTTGGTTCCCGCGGTGATCGCCTCTTCGACGGTGCCGGCCTTGAGCGCGAGCGTCACCGTCTGATTCTCGAGCAGCTCGGCGAGCTCGCCATCGCGCACTTCGTTCACCCGCACCTTCTCGTCCGCCTCGAGCCGGCGCACTTCGCCGATGCGCTCGCCGCGGTCCTTCTCGATGACCTGATCGTCGATGCGCGAGAAGATCTTCACGTCGATCACCACGCCTTCCATGCCCGGCGGCACCTTGAGCGACGAGTCCTTCACGTCCTTTGCTTTCTCGCCGAAGATCGCCGTGAGCAGCTTCTCTTCCGGCGAGAGCTCGGTTTCGCCCTTGGGCGTGATCTTGCCGACGAGAATGTCGCCCGGCTTCACGTGCGCGCCGATGCGGATGATCCCGCGCTCGTCGAGGTCGACCAACGACTCCTCGGCGACGTTCGGGATCTCCCGCGAGATCTCTTCCTGGCCGCGCTTGGTGTCGCGGACGTGGAGCTCGAGCTCCTGGATGTGGATGGACGAGTAGACGTCGTCCTTCACCAGGCGCTCGGAGAGCACGATGGCGTCCTCGAAGTTGTGCCCGTACCACGGCATGAACGCGACGGTGACGTTCGAGCCTAACGCGAGCTGGCCCATCTCGGTGCCCGCGCCGTCGGCCAGCACATCGCCGGCCTTCACCCGCTGGCCTAACCGAACGAGCGGGCGCTGGTTGATGGCGGTGTCCTGGTTGGTGCGCCAGTATTTCTTGAGCCGGTAGCGGTCGTGCTGCGTGAGGCGCGCCAGCGGCCGGTCATCGCCGCGACGGTCCTCCGTTTTGCCGCGTTCCGCGGGGCCGGCATCGACGACGATCTCGTCGGCCGTCACGCGTGTGACCACGCCCGAGCGGCGCGCGATCACCACCGCGCCCGAGTCGCGGGCCACCTTCTCCTCGAGTCCCGTGCCCACCACCGGCGTGCGCGGATTGAGGAGCGGCACTGCTTGCCGTTGCATGTTCGATCCCATGAGCGCGCGGTTCGCATCGTCGTGCTCGAGGAACGGGATGAGCGCGGCGGCGATGGACACGAGCTGCTCCGGTGCCACATCCATGTAGTCGCTGCGATCCGGCGGCACGAGCGGGACGTCCCCGCGCTGGCGGCAGAGCACGAGATCTTCGACGAACGAGCCGTCGGGCTTGAGTTTGGCGTTGGCCTGCGCGATCACGACATCTTCCTCGCGATTCGCGTCGAGCCATTCGATGTCGTGCGTGACCTTGCCGTTCCGCACCACGCGATAGGGCGTCTCGACGAAGCCGAGATCGTTGACCCGCGCGTAGCAGGCGAGCGACGTGATGAGTCCGATGTTCGGACCTTCCGGCGTCTCGATCGGGCACATGCGGCCGTACTGCGAGTAGTGCACGTCGCGGACCTCGAAGCCCGCGCGCTCGCGGGTCAGACCGCCTGGGCCTAACGCAGACAGGCGCCGCTTGTGCGTGAGCTCGGCCAGCGGATTGGTCTGGTCCATGAACTGCGACAGCTGCGACGAGCCGAAGAATGCCTGGATTACCGCGCTCACGGTGCGCGCATTGACGAGATCGTCGAGCGTGATCTTCTCCGGATCGGTGTTGATCGACATGCGCTCCTTGACCAGCCGCGCCATGCGCGACAGGCCGACGGAGAACTGGTTGGCGATCAACTCGCCCACGGAGCGGATGCGGCGATTGCCCAGGTGGTCGATGTCGTCGGTGTGGCCGCGGCCTTCGTGGAGCTCCACGAGGTAGCGGACGATGGCCACGAAGTCATCCTTCGTGAGCACGGTGTGCGCCGCCGGCGTCTTGAGGCCTAACCGCTGGTTGATCTTGTACCGGCCGACGCGGCCCAGGTCGTACCGTTTCGGCGAGAAGAACAAACGCTCGAGCGCGACGCGCGCGGTCTCGAGGTTCGGCGCTTCGCCCGGGCGCAGCAGCGAGTAGATCTGCTGCAACGCTTCCTTTTCGCTCTTCGTGGGATCCTTGGCCAACGTGTTCTTGATGAGCGTCGACTCGGCGCGGCCGGACGCGACGAACACCTGGACCTTGTTGACGTCCTGGCGGCGGAGCTTCTTGAGCAACGTGTCGGTCAGGGTCTGGCCGGTTTCGGCAATGGCCTCGCCGGTGTCGGCGTCGACGACGTCGACGGCCAGCACGCGGCGCGTGGTGCGCTCGCCGCGCTCGATCGCGTCGATTTCGTCGCGGAGGTCGATCGTCATGTACGACGAGAAGACCTTGATCGCGTCGATGCCTAACCGACGGAGGCGGTTGTAGACCTCCGGGGTGAGCTCGTCGCCTTCCTTGACGAGCATCTCGGCCTCGGCGCGCTCGCGCTCGGCGCGGGCTTTCTTGGTCTTGAGCTTGGGCGCATCGGGATCCGACGCCTCGCCGGCGAGCGTGATGTCCTCGGCGATGATCGCGCCCAACACCTCGCGCTGGTCGCCGCGGCTCTCGAGCTTCTTGGTGAGGTCGAGCTCGCGCACGGCGAAGAAGAGGCGCAGGATGTCGGAGTTGCTGCCGTAGCCCAACGCCCGGAGCAGCGCCGTGGCCGGGAACTTCTTCTTCTTGTCGATGTGGACGTAGATCACGTCGTGGATGTCCACCGTGAACTCGACCCACGACCCGCGGAACGGGATGATGCGCGCCGAGATGAGGCGCTGGCCGTTCGGGTGCGTCGACTCCTCGAACACGACGCCCGGCGAGCGGTGCAGCTGGCTCACGATGACGCGCTCGGCGCCGTTGATGACGAAGGTGCCTAACGGCGTCAGCAGCGGCAGCTCACCGAGGTAGACCTCCTTCTCGATGATGTTGCGCGGCCGCTTCTGTCCGTTGACCTCCTCGTTGACGACGAGCTGCAGGGTCGCCTTGAGGGGGGCGGAGTACGTCATGTCGCGTTCGATGCACTCCTCGACCGAATACTTCGGATCGCCGAGGGAGTAGCGAACGAACTCGAGTGAATAGTTCTCGTGGACGTCGGTGATCGGGAACAGGTCCTTGAACACGCGCTCGAGGCCGATGTCCTCGCGATCGTGGGCCGCGGCATCCAGCTGGAGCAGCGCCTCGAAGGCGCGCGGCTGGATGTCGAGGAGATGGGGCATGTCCATCCCCTGGTCGAGCTTTCCGAAGGAAATTTGCTTCAACGATTCTGGCATTGATCACCCGCGCACAGACGCAAAACCGCTCCTCCCTCACCGCGTCGCGATTTCGCGAGGGCAAAGGGGAGCACAGACAGAACAATCGATTGTCGCTGCGATGCTGGCTCTAAGACCATTCGCGCCGGGAACCCGAGAGACGACCGGCAGCCGCACCCGATTATATACCGTTTGGGCTGCGCGGGAGTTCCCGAGCGGAGTAATTAAATACACCGCCCGGGTACCGCAGTCGGTTACTTGACCTCGACGACCGCGCCTTGCTCTTCCAGCTTCGCCTTGATCTGGGCCGCTTCCTCCTTCGACACGCCCGCCTTTACGGTCTGCGGAGCGCCATCGACGAGGTCCTTCGCCTCTTTGAGGCCGAGGCTGGTGATCTCGCGGACCACTTTGATCACCTGAATCTTCTTGGCGCCGGCTTCCTTGAGCGTGACCGCGAACTCGGTCTGCTCTTCGGCGGCCGGGGCCGCGGCGGCACCGCCGCCGGCTGGCGCCGCACCGCCCACGGGGGCGGCGGCGATCGTCACGTTGAACTTCGACTTGAACGACTCGATGAGGTCGGCGAGCTCAAGCACCGACATGTTGCCGATCGCCTCGAGGATGTCGTCCTTGCCCAGGGTTGCGTTTGCCATGTGTCCGTTCTCTCGACTGAATAGGTACGTGGTGACCCGACGCCGGCGCCCTATGTGAGCAGCCTCCGCCGGCTGCTCTTTACGCGCTTTCCTTTTGCTGCCGCAGTGCTTCGAGCGCTCCGACCCACATGTAGAGCAACCCGTTGAGCGCGCCGACGAACGCAGCGAGCGGCGACTGCAACCCGGCCGCGAATTCGGCGAGCATCTGGTCCCTCGACGGAAGCGATGCCAGGTGTTTGACCTGCGCTCCGCCGATGGCCCGTCCTTCGAGCAATCCTCCCTTGATCTCGGGCTTTTGCTCGTGTTCTTTGGCGAAATCGGCGAGCACTTTCGCCGCCGCCACCGGATCGCGGCCGACGACGACGCCGGTCGGTCCTTTGAGCTTGGTGCCGGCGAGACCGCTGTCGTTCACGGCCCGGAGCGCCAGGCTGTTCTTGATCACGACGTACTCGACGCCGGCTCGACGAAAGCGGCGGCGGAGCTCCGTCATGCTCTTGACGTTGAGCCCGGTGAAGTCGGTGTAGTACAGCGCCGTGGCGCCTTTGATTTTCGTCGTCAGCTCGCTGACGAGTTGGTCTTTCTCCGCGCGTTTCATCGTCGGTTACCGGTACGGGGTGGTGTCGATGGTGACGCCGGGCCCCATGGTGCTCGAAATCGCGAGGTTCTTGATGTAGACGCCTTTCGACGCGGCCGGCTTGGAGCGAACGATCTGGTCCATGAACGCGGTGAAGTTTTCGTTCAGCGCGTCGGCGGTGAAGGAGACTTTGCCGATGGCGGCGTGCACGTTGCCCGCCTTGTCGACGCGGAACTCGATCTTGCCCGCCTTCACTTCCTTGACCGCGCGCGTGAGATCGAACGTCACGGTGCCGGCCTTCGGGTTAGGCATGAGGCCGCGCGGTCCGAGCACACGGCCCAACTGGCCGACCTGGCCCATCTGGTCGGGGGTGGCGATGAGCACGTCGAACTCGAGCCAGCCGTCCTTGATTTTCTGCACGAGCTCGATGCCCACGGCATCCGCTCCGGCGGCTTCGGCTTCGCGCGCTTTCTCGCCGACGGAGATGACGGCGACGCGCACCGATTTGCCGGTGCCGGCCGGGAGCACGACGGTGCCGCGGACGACCTGGTCGGCGTGGCGCGGATCGACGCCTAACCGGACGGCGACCTCGACCGTTTCATCGAACTTGGCGAACGCGTTCGTTTTCACGAGCTCGATTGCCTGACGCGCCGGCATGCTGCCGTTGCCGTTCTGCATGCGCTTGGCGGCGGCCGTGAACTTCTTTCCGTGGCGTCGCATCAGTCGCCCACCTCGACACCCATCGAGCGGGCGGCGCCGGCCACCATGGCCATCGCGCTCTCGATGGAATCGCAGTTGAGGTCGGGCAGCTTGATCTCGGCGATCTTCCGGACCTGGGCTTTGGTCAACTTGCCGACTTTGTTCAGGTTCGGCTGACCCGAACCGGACTCGAGGCCGAGCTCCTTCTTGATGAGGATCGCGGCCGGCGGCGTTTTGGTGATGAAGGTGAAGGACTTGTCCGAGAAGATCGTCAGCTCGACCGGGAGAATCGTACCGGCCTGGGCCTGCGTCCTCGCGTTGAACTCCTTCACGAACGCCATGATGTTGATGCCGTGCGGTCCAAGCGCGGTGCCGACCGGTGGGGCCGGCGTCGCCTGGGCTGCCGGAATCTGCAGCTTGACGAAGCCAATCGCTTTTCGTGCCATCAGTACTCCGCTGTCGAATGCGCGAGTTCGTCGCGCGGTTCTGCCACGGTGTGTTTAGCGTCGCTGTGGTGGACGACGTGGAGAGGACTGGTCAGTAGCCTCTCAACTGCAAGTAATCCAGCTCGACGCTGGTGGGCCGGCCGAACAGGCTCACCGACACGCGAACCTTTCCTTTGTCCGCATACACTTCTTCGACGGTTCCGCTGAAGTCGCTGAACGGGCCTTCCGTGATCTCGACGGCCTGTCCGACCATGAACGGAATTTCTTCCTTGGGCTCTTCCGGTTCCGTCTCGTCCGCGATGCCTAACAGCCGATTGACCTCGTCCGGCCGCAGCGGCTGGGGAAAGCGGTCCTGCCCAACGAACTTGATCACGCCCTGGATGTTGTTGATGGTGTGGGCCGTTTCCTGGTCCATCACCATCTCCACGAGCACGTATCCCGGGTAGATCTTCCGTTCCACCGTCACTTTCTTGCCGTTCTTGATCTCGACGACTTCCTGCGTCGGCACAAGCGCCTGGCGGATCGCCCGTTCTTCAGCAGGCCGCGCGTCTTGTTCGATGCGGCGCTGGATGAGCGAGCGGACCTTGTTCTCGTGGCCGGCCGTCGTCTGGATCGCGTACCATCGATGCTGAGGTGCCATGCCGACGTTGCTCACTTGAAGAGAGACGGCACGCCGGACACCAGCACGCCCTGCAGAATGACGTCGAGCAGCGCGATGAACCCGGCGATGAGCAGCACGAAAATGATGACCGCGATCGTGTTCTTGCGAAGCTGAACACGATCGGGCCACGTGATCTTGCGCATCTCGACGCGGACGGCGGCGATGAAATCCGCAAAGTCTACCGCGCCCGTGCGAACCGCCGTGGTGAATTTCGTGACTGCTGCCGGCATCCTTACTTCGTTTCCTTGTGCACCGTATGCGTGTTGCACCGCGGGCAGTACTTCTTCCACTCGACCCGTTCCGGGTGCGTGCGCTTGTTCTTCGCGGTGAAGTAGTTTCGATTTTTGCACTCGCC
>DAHUXU010000536.1 GCA_027307005.1 Gemmatimonadota bacterium | reverse complement strand
GCTCGAGGAGCGCCGCGCCGCACTCGCCGCGACCGCACCGGCCGCGCCCGCGCTCGACCACAGCATGCCGGCACGCCACCAGTGGCGCGGCGCCACGCATCCGGTCACGCTCGTCGTCGAAGAAATCATCGAGATCTTCCGCGAGCTGTCCTTCACCGTGGCCACCGGTCCGGAAGCCGAACACGACTGGTACAATTTCGGCGCGCTCAATTTTCCGCCCGAGCATCCGGCCATGGACTTGCACGACACCCTCTATCTGAGCAAGAGCGCGCTGCTCCGCACGCACACGTCGCCCGTGCAGGTGCGGACGCTCCAGTCGTATCCGCCGCCCATTCGCATTCTCGCGCCGGGCAACGCGTTTCGACGCGACTTCTTCGATGCCTCGCACGCGCCGGTGTTCATGCAGATCGAAGGCATGGCGGTGGACGAAGGCGTGAGCTTCGTCGACCTCAAGGCAACGCTCACCAACTTCGCCGCGCGCTTCTTCGGCGCAACGGCAACGCGTTTCCGGCCCAGCTACTTTCCGGTCACCGAGCCGTCGGCGGAAATGGATGTGCGCTGCACCATCTGCGGCGGATCCGGGTGCGCGTCGTGCAAGGGCACGGGGTGGATGGAGATTCTGGGTTTGGGCATGATCCATCCCGCGGTGCTCGAGTCCGCGGGCGTCGATTCGGAGAAGTTCACGGGGTGGGCGTTCGGCATGGGACCGGGACGCATTGCCGATCTGCGATACGGCATTCCCGACATCCGGTTGCTGTACGACTCGGACGTGCGGTTCCTCGAACAGTTCGCGACATGAACGCGTCACACGCCTGGCTCGAATCGCTCCTCGATGTTCCCCTGTCGGCCGAGGAGATGCGCGACCTCATCACGGCGCACTGCTGCACGGTCGACGAGATGGTGCGGCTGCGCGAGGATCTGCGCGGCGTCGTGATCGGCCGCGTGGTCGAGGCGGCGCGCCATCCGGACTCGGATCACCTCTGGGTGACCCGGGTGGATGCGGGGCGCGGGACGCTGGTCGACGTGGTGTGCGGTGCGCCTAACGTGAAAGCGGGCGGCGTCTATCCGTTCGCGCCGGTGGGGACGACGCTGCCGGGCGGGCTGCTGCTCGAACGCCGCAAGATCCGCGGCGCCTACTCCAACGGCATGCTGTGCTCCGGCCGCGAGCTGGGCCTGAGCGACGACCACGAGGGCATCCTCGAGCTCGACACCGAGGCCCCGCCGGGCACGCCGCTGCTGGACGCGATTCCGTTAGGCGACACGCGCCTCGTGATCGACGTCACGCCCAACCGCCCCGACCTCCTCTCGCACGCCGGCCTGGCCCGCGAGCTGGCGGCGGCGGTCGGCACGCAGATGCGCCTGCCGCCGGTGCCGGGCGCGACGCCGCTCACCCTGTCGCCGGCCGCTCGCGCCGCCGACTCGGTCACCGTTGGCGGGGTGCGCGTGCGCCTCGACGATCCCGAGGGATGCCCGCGCTACATGGGCGTCGTCATGCGAGACGTCGCCGTCGGGCCGAGCCCGTCGTGGCTCGCCGAGCGCATCGTGGCTGTCGGCGGCCGGTCGATCAACAACGTGGTCGACGCCACCAACTATGTGCTCCACGAGCTCGGCCAACCGGTGCACGCGTTCGACGCGGCGAAGTTAGGCGGAAGCGAGATCGTCGTGCGACGCGCGCGGGCGGGCGAGAAAATCGTCA
>DAHUXU010000194.1 GCA_027307005.1 Gemmatimonadota bacterium | reverse complement strand
CGTTTCGACCGGAATCGTAGCGACCGCGGATCCGTGGCCGTCGCCGTCGATCTGCACCGGCTGATAGGATTCCGCTGAACCAAACACCCCATCATCGGCGCCGCATTGGCCGCGGTGCACGGCCCACGGGTGGACGCCACCCGGTGCCGCATTCGCAACGTCCAATGTGACTGTGGTCTTTCCTCCGGCCGGGCTCGGCGCCATGGTGGCCGATCCTTTCATTTGCACTGCGCCTGCGAGCTCAGCCGGGGTGGCAAGGGTCGCGTGCCAACGCGCGTTGAGGTTCACATCGCCGTTGCTGACTTCCACTGCGTGCTGACGGTGGAACGGATTACAGCCCCACACTGCGAGCGCCATGGCGGCGAGAGTGAGGTATTGGCTGGTGCGCATAGATTCTCCGAGTGAGAGCGTGCTCATGAACGAGCACCTTCAATCGCCGTGACGGCAGCGCTCCGTCTCGCGAGACAGGCCTGAAGTCGGATTGACCAAGCGACCAATGAACAGTACCACATATTGGTCAATTGGTCAATGCGCAACGGCGGGTTCGGGTCAGCGGCGCGCTCGTTCCCGTGCTCGCCGGCGACCGAAACGCCCTGTCTCGATCGACGGAGAGTGCCTTCATGCGTTCCGACGCATGTCCTGGCGGCGGATGGCCAAGAGGTTAGGCATGCGCGTATATGCCCAGGCACCCTCGAGATCGCCAGCGGTGATTCCCACAATGCGCGACCCGAATCGCCGCTCACGGCGCACTGCCTTCACGCTCGCGACGTGACAGGACCTCGCGCACTTCATCGAGGCCCACGCCCACCGCCCGCAGCGCGACGAGGACGTGATACGCGAGATCGGCGGCCTCGGCCGTGGCGCGCGCGGCATCGCCGTCGCCTAACGCAACCACCAGCTCGGCGCACTCCTCGCCGAGTTTCTTGAGGCGCAGGTTGCGGTCGCCGAGAAGACGGCGCGTGTAGCTCGGCGACGCGCCCGAACCGTCCGCGGCGCGTGAGGCAATCACGGCATCCAGGGACGCGAGCGCGTCCGCATCCAGCGCTGCGCCGCCGAAACAGGATGCCTCACCGGTGTGGCACGCGGCGCCCGTCGAATGCACGCGCGCGAGCACGGCATCGCCATCGCAGTCCGCCGACAGCGACACCACGCGCTGCACGCTGCCGCTCGTCAACCCTTTGTGCCACAGACCGCGACGCCGCGAGTGATAGTGCATCTCCCCCGTCTCCATGGTGCGCTCGAGCGCAGCACGATCGGCGAACGCGACCATCAAGACGGCGCCGGTCAAAGCGTCCTGCGCGACGACCGTCACCAGTCCGGCGCCCTTCTCGAAATCGAGCGCATCGAGATCGAACGGGCGCGTCATACTGCTTCGTCGGAAAAGGGAACGTCGAGCAACGCGCGCGCCTCGCGTGCGAGCGCCGCGTTCGTGGCCACCGCGCTCGACCCAAATGGCGTCTCGCGGCCGGCGCAATCGGTGAACACGCCGCCGGCTTCCCGAATCACCGGGAAGAGCGCCGCCGCATCCCAATCGGCGAGCACGCCGTCGATCATGACCTCGGCGCGTCCGGTGGCGACGAGAAAGTATCCGTAGCAGTCGCCCCAATCGCGCGCCAGCGACGCACGCGATGCGAGCCTCCGCCAACCCGTTAGGCGTTCCGGCGTGCGCGCGAAGCGGTGGTCGGTCGTCAGGACGGTCGCGTCCTCGATCGCACGCACGTCGGACACGCTGCAGCGCGCGCCGTTCCACCAGGCGCCGAGCCCGACGGCCGCCGAGACCATCTCGCCGAGCGCGGGGAAGCACGCCGCGCCGGCGAGCACCTCGGCGCCGTCGCACGCCGCCACGAGCGTTCCCCAGAGCGGCACGCCGCGCAGGAACGATCTGGTGCCGTCGATCGGATCGATGATCCACCGGCGGCGCGCCTCCCGCCTAACTGCAGCGAGCTCCTCGCCGACGATGCCGTCGTCCGGAAAGCGCGCGAGGATCCAGTCGCGCGCCTGCTGCTCGGCCGCGCGGTCGGCGATGGTGACCGGTGAGCCGTCGGCCTTCCGCTCGATCGAGAGTCGCGAATTGAAGTATCGCAGGGCGGTGGCGCCCGTCGACCGCGCGACATCGCTCACCGCCTCGAGAAGCAGCGACCGGTCGTCGCTCATACTGCGGCCCGAACGGATACGTTGCCGTTGGCCAGCTCGAGCTTGATCGCATCGACAGTCGTGCCGCCCTCGTGCAGGATGCCGGCCACGAGCGCGGCATCGGCGCCCGTTTCCGTTAGCACCCGGCGCACATCCTGCGCGGACCCGGCGCCGCCGGAGGCGATCACCGGGACCGACACGCGGGCCGCGACTGCCTGCGTGAGTGCGAGATCATATCCGGCGCGCGTGCCGTCGCGATCGATGCTCGTGAGCAGGATTTCGCCGGCGCCGCGCTCGACACATTCTCGCGCCCACGTGATCGCGTCGCGTCCCGTCGGCGTCGTGGCGCCGCGGACGAACACTTCCCACTGGTCGCGCGTGCGCCGGGCGTCGATGCTCGCGACTACGCACTGCGCGCCGAAGTGAGCGCTCAACTCGGTGAGGAGCGCGGGCCTCTCCACGGCGGCCGTGTTCACCGCTATTTTGTCAGCGCCGGCGCGTAAGGCGCGCGATGCGTCCTCGACAGAACGAATGCCGCCTCCCACTGTCAGGGGAATGAACAGGCCGTCGGCCGTGTGGCGCACGCAGTCGAGGAGCGTCTCGCGTCCGTCCAGAGCGGCCGACACGTCCAGGAACACGATTTCATCCGCGCCCGCCGCTTCGTACCCGGATGCGAGTGCGACCGGATCGCCCATCGCGCGCAGGCCGGCGAACCGGACGCCTTTCACCACGCTGCCGTCCGCGACGTCGAGGCACACGATCACGCGCTTGCGCAGCGTCATGCGTCCACCTCGAGCGCCACCGCGCCCTTCGTGCCTAACGACATGCCCGTCTCGACCATCGCGTCGCGCATCGCGAGGCCGAGTGCCTTGAACGCGGCCTCGACGATGTGATGGCGATCGCGTCCGCGGAGCACGCGCAGGTGCAGTGTGATCCGCGCGTGCTCGGCGAAGGAACGCATCCAGTGATCGTAGCGGACGCTCGGCAGCGGCCCCTGGTAGTACGACCGGCCGCCGGCATCGAGCACGCACTGCACCAGCGCATCATCCATCGCCACCGTGCGGTCGCCGAATCGCGCGGCCGTCTCCGAGCGCCGAGCGGCAACGGCGGCGCCGAGCGTGATGGCGACATCTTCACTCACGTGGTGGGGCAGATCGCCTTCGGCGCGGACACACAAGCCGAGCGCGGCGTAACGCGCGAGGGTCACGAGCATGTGGTCGAGAAACGGAATCGTCGTCGCGATGTCGACGGATGATTCGTCCGTCGAGATCTCGACGCGCACGGTGGTCTCGCGCGTCCGGCGTCGTGCTGTGGTCATTCGTGGAACTCCTCCTGGACGGCGCGCGGATCGAGCGCGCCGGTGTAGAGCGCCATGCCGATCACCGCGGCGGCCGCGCCGGCAGACGCGAGCGAGCGCAGGTCGCCCGTGGTCGCGATACCGCCGGCGCCGATCACCGGAAGCGGCGTCCGCGAGGCGACGCGCTCGACGAGCGGCACATCGGCGCCGTCGAGGCGGCCTTCCGCGTGCACCGCGGTCACGAGCACGCCGCCTAACGCAAGCCCGTCGAGCGCGGCGATGGCATCGTCGACCTGGAGCGCCGAACGCCGGGCCCAGCCGTGCGTGACGACGGTGCGCCCGCGCACATCGAGTGCGACGATGAGTCGGTGCGGATGGCGGCCGGCGAGCTCGCCGAGCCAGTGCGGATCTTCGATGGCGCGCGTCGCCACGACGACGTGGGCGGCGCCCGCTGCCAACAGCTGGTCGGCGCGCTCGGCGGTTCGTATGCCGCCGCCGACCTGGACGCGCGCGCGCCCGTCGGCCAGCAGCGCCTGCACGGGCCCCGCGTTGTCGCCGGTGCCTAACGCAGCGTCGAGATCCACCACGTGGACGCGGCGAAACCCGGCTTCGACCCATCGGTGCATCACCGCGCACGGGTCGGGAATGCGCACGCGCTCGTCGTCGAACGAGCCGCCCACCAGCTGGACGCACGCGCCGCCGCGAATATCGATGGCCGGGATGGCGATCATGCGGACAATCCGGCGAGAAAGGCTCGCACGAACTGGACACCGGCGATCGAGCTCTTTTCCGGATGGAACTGCACGCCGACGGTGCGGCCGGCGCGGACGACGGCAGGGAACCGATCGCGATCGTGCGTCGTCCACGCGGTGACCAGCGTTTCATCTTCGGGGCGGCACGCGTAGCCGTTGGCGAAGTACGCCGTGGGCAGCGGCGCGGCGCGGAACAGCGGATCGCGTGCATCGTCGACGGTGTTCCAGCCAATGTGCGGCACGCGGAACGCCGCGAGACGCGAGACGCGACCGGCGATGACGCCGAGCCCGCGTCCCGGACCTTCGGTGCTCGAGTCGAAGAGGAGCTGCATGCCGAGGCAGACGCCGAGGGTAGGCAGTCCGGCCCGGATGGCATCGCGTATCGCGGCGCGCGCCGACGTTAGGCGCGCGGCCGCCTGGCGGAAGTTGCCGACGCCGGGCAGGACGAGCACGTCGGTGCGCAGCGCGATCAGCGGGTCGCCTTCGACCGCCACCGAAACGCCGTCGCCCGCGAGCGCTTTGGCCAGCGAGTGCAGGTTGCCGGCGCCGTAGTCGAAGATCGTCACCCGCATCACGGCAGCACCTCGCGCAGTGCGCCTAACGCCTGGTCGAGCAGCGGCCACGGGGCGACGGTGATGCGCAGCGCGCATCCGCCGGTCGACGCGAGCGCGCTGCCGGCCGGCGCGCGGAGTCCCTCGAAGGGACGCACGGCAATCCCCCGCGCGCGGAGCGCGGCGGCGACGGCGGCCGCGTGCGCGAGCGGCACGAGCACGAAGTTGGCGTGCGAGGGCAGGGGACTGAGACCGAGGTCCTGCAACGCGCGGACGAGCTCGCCGCGCATCTCCACGGCCGCGAGGACGCGCGCGCGCACCCAGTCCATGTCTGTGCCTAACGCAGCCAGCGCCGCGCGCTCGGCGAGCGCG
>DAHUXU010000193.1 GCA_027307005.1 Gemmatimonadota bacterium | reverse complement strand
GCGTTCACCGCGTACATGCGGAGCCGGAGCGTGCCTAACGAAGAGTCGCTGGCCCTGGCGCGCGCGCTCGCCGGCATCGGGCGCTACCGCATGTTCACGCTGAACAACGAGTCGGAAGCGCTCAACCTGCACCGCATCTCGTACTTCGGCCTCGGCGACATGTTCGACGCGTTCCTGTCCTCATGCTGGCTCGGCGTGTCGAAGCCGGCGCGGCGGACTTACCAGCTCGCGCTCGCGTTCACGCAGGCGACGCCCGCGTGCAGCGTCTTCATCGACGACCGCGAAGAGAATCTCGAGCCGGCGCGCGACGCCGGCATGCACACCATCCGCTTCACGTCTGCCGCCGACCTCCGTGCAGCGCTCGGCGCGTTAGGCATCAACTTTTGATCGGATCTGGAACTATGCGATTGGGCATGATCGGACTCGGCCGCATGGGCGGCAACATGACGCGGCGGCTGCTCGGCGCCAAACACGAGGTCGTCGCGTTCGACCGCAGGGCCGATGCGGTGAAGGAGCTGGCAGTGTTGGGCGCGATCGGCGCCGCGTCGCTCGCCGACGTGTGCTCCAAACTGTCGGCGCCGCGGATCGTGTGGATCATGGTGCCCGCCGGCAAGCCGGTCGATGACACCATCGCCCAGCTGCTGCCCCAGCTCTCGACCGGCGACATCATCATCGATGGCGGCAACTCCAATTTCCACGACACCGTGCGCCGCGGCCGAGACCTGCACGCGAAAGGCATCGAGTTCGTCGACTCTGGCACGAGCGGCGGCGTCTGGGGCCTCGAGAACGGCTACTGCCTCATGGTCGGCGGCGATGACAAAGAGGTGTCGACGTGCGAACCGATTTTTCGAGCGCTCGCACCACAGGATGGCTATGCGCACGTCGGCCCAACGGGAAGCGGCCACTACGTCAAGATGGTGCACAACGGCATCGAATACGGGATGCTGCAGGCGTTCGCCGAAGGCTTCGAGATTCTGCACGCATCGAAGGAGTTCGACATCGATCTGCACCAGGTTGCCGCCGTCTGGAACCACGGCAGCGTCGTGCGCTCGTGGATCAACGAGCTCGCCGAATCCGCGTTCTCGCGCGATCCATCGCTCAAGGACCTGCGCGGGTACGTCGATGATTCCGGCGAGGGACGCTGGACGGTGCAGGAAGCGATCGACCTCGACGTTCCTGCGCCGGTGATCACGCTGTCCCTGCTCACGCGGCTGCGCTCGCGCCAATCCGAATCGTTCGGCGCCAAGGTGATCGCTGCCTTACGCCACGAGTTCGGCGGACACGCGGTGCACTCGGCATGAGCACGCCGATCGTTGCGCCGGCGACGCTCGCGCACGAGCGTGTCGCCGAACCGCAGATGCGCAAGGCAGCTCGCTGCGCCATGGTCATCCTCGGCGCCGGCGGCGACCTCACGCGGAGAAAGCTGATGCCGGCGCTCGCCCACTTGGCGTGCGATGGTCTGCTCGACCCCGAGTCGATCATCATCGGCGGTGGGCGCGACAATTACACCGACGATTCGTTTCGCGCCGCGATGAGCGATGCGCTCAAGAGCTCCGACGAGATCAAAGTCACGGACGGACCGGAGCTCACCAGGTTTCTCGGCATGCTGCGATTCGTGCGCGGCGATCTCAAATCGGCAGATACGTACAAGGCCGTGACGCAGCGCGTTGCGGAATTCGAGGGCGAAGACGACAGCGAAGCGGGACGACTCATCTATCTCGCGATTCCGCCGAGCTTGTATCTCGATGCCGCCAGACGCGCGTCGGAGAGCGGTCTGGTCCCGCGCACCGTGCGCGACGACAAGAAGTGGGCGCGCATCGTGATCGAAAAACCGTTCGGCCGCGATCTCGACAGCGCACGCGCACTCGACAAGCTGTTGCTGTCGTTGTTCTCCGAGCAGCAGATCTACCGCATCGATCACTATCTCGGAAAGGAAACCGTCCAGAACATCCTGGTGCTGCGGTTCGCGAACTCGATCTTCGAGCCGGTCTGGAACCGGAATTTCGTGCACCACGTGCAGATCACGGCAGCCGAGACGGTGGGCGTGGAGCACCGGGCGTCGTATTACGAAGAGTCGGGTGTGATTCGCGACATGTTTCAGAACCACCTGATGCAGCTGCTCACGCTCACCGCGATGGAGCCGCCTAACGCATTCGACGCCGATGCCGTTCGCGGCGAGAAGGCCAAAGTGCTCGGCGCGATTCACCCGATCGCGCCTGAAGATGCCGACGACATGTCGGTGATCGGACAGTACGACGCCGGAGAGGTGAACGGCGAGCACGTGATCGCGTACCGCGACGAGCCCGGCGTCGCCAAGGACTCGCGGGTGCCGACGTACGCCGCCATCCGGTTCACGGTGGACAACTGGCGCTGGCACGGCGTGCCGTTCTTTCTGCGGTCGGGCAAGCGCCTCGCCAAGCACGCCACCGAGATCGCCGTACAGTTCAAGGAGCCGCCGCACTCGCTCTTCCGCATCCGCGGCGGTCTGCCGATCGAACGCAACGTGCTCGTGATGCGCATCCAGCCGGACGAAGGCATCTCGTTGCGATTCGAGACCAAGGTGCCCGGCGTGGATGTGCAGATGGCGCCCGTCCGCATGGTGTTCAACTACGCCGACGCATACGGGCAGTCGACGCACCCGGCGTACGAGACGCTGCTGCTCGACTGCATGTTGGGCGACGCCACGTTGTTCGCCCGCTGGGACGAGGTGGAAGCGTCGTGGCGGATCATCGATCCGATCATCGATGGATGGAAGAATCCCGGTCTGGTCAAATTGCCGAACTACACTTCCGGCACCTGGGGACCATCGGCGGCCGACGCGCTGATGGCGAAGGACGGCGCCGCGTGGCGGGAGCCGTGACGGATTCGCGCGCGGCCGCCAAGCGCGACGCGGCCGTGCGCGCGGTCGAGGCCGTGCGCTCCGGCGCGGTCGTTGGGTTAGGCACCGGCAGCACGGCGGCGTTCGCGATCGAAGAGCTCGGCCGCCGCGTCGCCGCCGGAACGCTGCGCGACATCGTCGGCATTCCGACGTCGAACGCGTCGCATCATCTGGCGCTCGAATACGGCGTCCCGCTCACCACCCTCGAGCGCCACCCGCGCGTGGACGTCACCATCGACGGCGCGGACGAGATCGATCCCGCCGGTCGCGTGCTCAAGGGCGGCGGCGGCGCGCTGTTGCGCGAGAAGATCGTCGCCACGCGCACGGCGCGGTGGATCCTCGTCGTCGACCCGGGCAAGCTCGTGCCGCACCTCGGCGCGCGCTACCCGCTGCCGGTGGAAGTGGTCACGTTCGGCTGGCAGGCCCATTTGGACGCGCTGCGTGCGTTAGGCGCGGAGCCGATGCTCCGGTTAGGCGGCGCCGAACACCCGTTCGTGACCGACGAAGGCCACTACCTGATCGACGCGCGCTTCCCGAACGGCATTGCCGACCCCGACGCCGTGCACCGCGAGCTGCGCGCGCGCCCCGGCGTGGTCGACACCGGCCTGTTCCTCGGACTCGCCGCCGAGATCATCGTGGGCACCGAGTAAAGCCGGACAAGGCCGGACTGAAGGCGGACAAGACGGGACTGAAGACGGACAAGACGGGACTGAAGGCGGACAAGACGGGACTGAAGACGGACAAGACGGGACTGAAGACGGACAAGACGGGACTGAAGGCGGACAAGACGGGACTGAAGACGGACAAGA
>DAHUXU010000525.1 GCA_027307005.1 Gemmatimonadota bacterium | reverse complement strand
CTGACATCGCACGGACTGGCGTCGTCTGACGCGCTGGAGCGAGTGAAGCAGCGGATAGCGGCCGGCGCCACGGATGCCGACCTCGAATCGCTCCCGGCTGAAGCATCCCGTGATGGTGCAGGCCCTGCCGCCGCGCCGGGTCAGGTGAAGCACGAGGCGGGCGATCACCCGGGCGACGCGGCCGGGAGCGGCGTGGGGAACGGTCCGCCTGTCGGCGTACCGGGCAATGGGATTGGAAAGAGCAAGGGTCACGGCAGACCAGCGACCATACCACCGAATCCACCGCATCCCGGCAAACCCTGAGGTCACCATCATGCAGATCGTTGTACGGCATCTCGCCCGCCTTTCGGCGGCGGCGATCGGTTTTCTTGCGTTAGGCACGATCGCGTCGTGCGGCGGCGACTCGATGTCGTCGGCCGGCCCGGCGCGGCTCTCGGTGCTGCTCACGGATGCACCCGGCGACGTGAAGGCGGCCGTGGTCACGATTTCGGAGATCGACGTGCAGGGCAGCCACGGCAGCACGGTGCTCATGAACACGCCGGTGACGACGGATTTGTTGACGTTAGCCGGCACCACGGCTTCGCTCGTCTCGAGCGCGGTGGTGCCTGCCGGCACGTACGCGCAACTGCGCTTCGTGATCACCGGCGCCTATGTCGAAGTCGACAACGGCGACGGCACGTCGAGCTTCTACGCGTCGTCGCCGGACTACGCCGGCCTTCCGTCAGGCGCGCACGTGACCGGCACGCTCCAGATGCCGAGCTTCGGGCAGAGCGGACTCAAGGTGAATCTGCCGGCGTCGGATGCGACGTTGACGAGCGGTGAGAAGGTGGTGCTGGTGGATTTCGACGTGTCGCAGAGCTTCGGTCACGCGGCCGGCCAGTCCGGGATGTGGGTGATGCATCCGGTGGTGAAGGCCACCGACTTCGAGGTCACGGGCGGCCTAACGGTGGACGTGACGTTGGACCCCTCGGTGACGATGCCCACGGTAAACGGTTCGGCGCTGACGTTGGGCGATTTCGACGCTGTGCTCACGGCGAGCGACAACTCGACGACGCAGGTGGCGCTCACCGACGCGGGCAGCAGCACGTTCGAGGCGAAGTTCCCGTTCCTGGCGCCGGGGACGTACTCGCTCACCTTCACGGCGCCGACGGGCGTGACGTTCACGACGAATCCGGTCGTGCCGGCCGCGGTGACGGTGACCTCGGGCGGGGATGCGACGACGAGCTTCACGGTGACGGCGGTCGCCTTGGCACCCTGACATGTAGTCGGACGCAGACACACAGATTGGAAGCGTTCTGAGAGCGGCGAGTGCTTGATTCCCAAGCGCTCGCCGCGTTTGCATCGAGACGCTTGGCGGTCGTGTGGCAGGTGCCCAACAACGCGATGCAACAGCTTGCGGCACGCGGACTTCACTAGCGGTGAAAGACGAGAAACCGACGCCCGTTAGACGTGCGCCAGCGGGCCTCGACATGCGGGGACGACGTCAGTCATTGGCCCGTCGAATGCTAGGTGAGAACCGCCCAACCTTGCGGTCCCCAATGGCCGCG
>DAHUXU010000511.1 GCA_027307005.1 Gemmatimonadota bacterium | reverse complement strand
GTCACGACTGCAATCTCGAGCACGACCGGTACGAACACCGCGCTCACGCGATCCGCCAGCGCCTGGATCGGCGCGCGCGTCGCCTGCGCGTCGCGGACCATCCGGACGATGCGCGACAGCACGCTGTCCGCGCCTAACGCCGTGGCGCGATACCGGAAGGCGCCGGCCCCGTTGATCGTCGCGCCGATGACGGCGTCGCCGGGACGCTTGTCGACCGGCATCGATTCGCCGGTCAGCATCGACTCATCGACGGCGCTTTCACCCGCGACGAGCAGTCCGTCGACGGGAATGCGCTCCCCGGGCCGCACCGCGACGATGTCGCCCGATCGCACATCGCCCACCGGTATGTCGTGCTCTTCGCCCTCGACGACGACGCGCGCCCGCGCCGGCTGCAGGGCGGCCAGCGCGTGCAGCGCCGCCGACGTCCGCTGCGTGGCGCGCGCCTCGATGGCGTTGCCTAACAGAATCAGCGCGATGATGAACGTCACCGCCTCGTAGTACACGTCGGCCGCCACGCCGTGCGCCACGAAGAAGCCCGGGGCCATCGTCGCCGCCAGCGAGTAGAGGAACGCCGCCCCGGTGCCGACGGCGATCAGCGTGTTCATGTCGGCGCCGCGATGCCGGAACGCACTCCATGCGCGCGTGTAAAATTCGCGCCCTGCCCACCCCATGACGGCGACCGTCAATACGAGGAGAACGCCGAGCAGCAATGGTCTCGGGACGGCGAACAACCACGGTGCGGCCGCCGACACCGCCGGCGTCAGCACGGCCATCGACCAGCGCATGAAGGGATCGACCGATGCGGAGGAGCGGGCCATCGCGCCCCCGCCTAACGCCATCGACAGCACCATGGAGACACAGGCGGCGGCGAGCGCAAGCCCGGCGCGCCATGCCGACCGTCGCGCGTCGGCCTCGTGCGAGTGCAGGTGCAGGGTGTGCGCTCGGTCCACGGCCGGCAGCTCCGCGCCGTAGCCGGTGGCACGGACTGCATCCACCAGGTCGCCTGCGGTCGCCCGGTGCGGATCGAACGTGACCGTGGCGCTGCCCAACAGCAGATTCACGGCCGCCTCTTCGACGCCCGGGCGCGCCTGGAGCGCACGCTGCACGCGGCTCGAGCACGCGGCGCAGGTCATGCCGGAGACCGGTATGACGACGGTCTCGCACGCCGGGTGTGTCGCGGCGCCCACGTCAGCGCCCCGAGAACGGCCGGAAATACCAGTGGATCCAGGCCACGGTCGCGATGCCTAACGCAATGACGATCACCGACGCCGGCCTCATCGCGCTCCCGGCGCTCCGGCATCGTCGCGCGGCACGTAGCCCTCGGCGCGCACGGCGGCGCGGATGCGGTCGAGCGACACCGCGCCCGCATCGTAGGCGAGCGTCGCCGAGCCGAGCTCGACCTGTTCCACGGTCACGCCCGGCACCGCGCCCAACGCGCGGCGAACCGCCGCCGCGCAGTGGCCGCACGACATGCCGTCGATCAGAATGGTCACGCGTTCCATGACGCTGCTCCGAAGAAAGAGGATACCCCCGTGGGGTACCTTCGAAGCATCGATACCCCGGGAGCCTATGTCAAGCTCCGGGGCCGCGTCACGCCGTGGATTTGCGCCGCGCCAGCCGGAACGCGATGTCGCGGCCGAGCTCCATGCCGCCCGACACGCCGCCCATCGCCAGACTCACCCACAACAACGCCATGCTCTCGAGCACCCGCGCGCGCGACAACGGACCGGCGTCGATCGGCTCGAACCCCAGCTCCGCCGCAAGCCCGTGCACGGCGCGCTTTGCCGACGCATCGTCGCCGCAATAAAACATCGTCGCCGGCCCCTCGGGAAACACGGGGTTCGCCATGATGTTGAATCCGGTCGTGTTGAACGCTTTCACGACGCGCGCACCCGGCGCCCACGACGCCACCGCCTCCGCCGCCGAGCCGCCGTCCGGAACGTCGAGGCCCGTTAGGCCGGGAGCGAACGGATTCGTGCAGTCGATCACGATCTTGCCGGCGAGCGAGCCGGCCGACTGCACCGCCTCCTTCGTCGCCTTCCACGGCGTGGCGAACACCACCGCCTCGGCGCCGCGCGCCGCGTCCAGCACCGGCGCGGCGCGCGCGGCGCCGCCCGACCCCTCGATGAACTCGTCTAACTGTGCATCCGGCACGTCGCCGGGCCGCAATCCGAACACCACTGTGTGGCGCGCGTCTTTCGCCGTCGCCCACCGGCGACCCAGCGTCCCGCCCACGTGCCCTGCCCCAATGATCGCTATGCGCATGACCCCCCGCTCTCCGCTCACACTCCCGATGATTGCGCGCCCGCCTGCGCGGCGCGCTTGACAGACCGATCCGCCGCCGCGCACCTTCGCCGGCGCCATTCCCGAATGTAACCCCGTCTCCGCGAACCGGCGAAGCGGTTCGGCCTAACGAAGCAGCACGGAGATCCACGTGAACGGTCCATCGGCTCGCCCGCCAGGCACACCCGCGATGCGCAGTCTCCGCGCGCTGCGCGGCGCCACGACCGTCGACCGCGACGGCGCCGCGGATCTGCTCGGCGCGACCGCCGAGCTCCTGCGCGCCATGCTCGACCGTAACGCCCTCGGCGTCGGCGATGTCGTCAGCATCATTTTCACCACCACTCGGGACCTGTCGAGCTCCGATCCGTCCCGGGCCGCCCGCGAGCTGGGTTGGGATCACGTTCCCGTGCTGTGCATGTCCGAGATTTCGGTGCCGACGGGACTCGCCCGATGCGTGCGCGTGCTCATGCACGTGGATGTGCCGCACGAACGCGCACGGCCGCTCCCCGTCTACCTGCGAAAGGCGGCAGCGCTCCGCCCGGACCTCGCGTCCCGGGCCTGACGCCCGTCAGCCGTTCGGCAGTTCCCGGATCGAACGCATCTTCACTTCGACGCCGGCCATGAACGCAAATCCGGTCACGCGAAGTACGCGATCATCGCCCGCCGCGATCGCTTGCGCACGCTGATGCACCTCGAACGCACCCATGAACGCCGACCCCGTGCACTCCACGCGTACCCCCGGCGGAACGAATATCTCGACCCCTGCCATCACAGCCGTGATTTCGATTTCCGACACGCCCGGAGCAATGACAGCCTCGCGGAGATCGAGGACGATGCCGCCCATGACCGTGAGCACCTTCAGATGACGCGGCACGGGCCACGGACCGCGTCGCGTGTGCCCGCTCATGATACCGATGAGCACGTCTCGATCCGGCACGCTCAGCGGGAGCGAGTTCGGGGCGGCGGATGCAGCCTTCGATGTCGTCGCAGCAGGCTCATCCGGCAGCACCGGCAGCCCTGCCACCAGCGCATCGAGCTCGGCCACGGACGGCGCCTTGTACGCGCGATCGATGCGCTGCTCGAGCTCGTCCATCGTGAGATGGTTGCTCGCGAAGTTCGTGCACAACCGCTGCACGATTTGCTCGCGCTGCATCGCTGTCGGCGCGAGTGAGATCGCGGAAGGATCGGGGCTCATGAGGCGCCTCGTAGATCGGTCAGAGCAGCGAAAGCTACACGACCAACCACGTGCGCAACATGATCCCTTCCGGCGTCCGGAGGACGCCGGCCGGCGCGGCGTCACACGGGCGCCGCGGACCGCGCGCCGCAGGGACGCGCGGCCGGTCCTGCTGCCTAACGCATCGAGACGATGTTGTCGCCGCCGGCGATGATCACGAAATCATCGCGGCGATTCTGCGAGTAACAGTCCTCGGAGTCCTGCGAGCACACCGGGCGCTCGTGACCGTACGAGATGATGTCGATGCGTCCCGCGTCGATGCCGAAATCCGTCAGATAGCGCTTCGCCGCCGCCGCGCGCCGCTGGCCGAGCGCCAGGTTGTACTCTTCCGATCCGCGATCATCGCAGTTGCCCTCGATGCGAATGCGCATGTTCGGATTGGCGCGCAGGATCGGCAGTTTCGCATCCAGCACCGCCTTGTCGTCCGTGCGAATGTCGGACTTGTCGAACTCGAAGTGGATGCGCGCCTCGATCGTCGACCGTGCCTGCGCCATGCGTGCCTGCGCAGCTTGTGCGCTGTCGGCACTGTGATCCGCCGGCGGCGCCGCCGGTGCGGGCGCCGGAGCCGCGGCAGGCGCCGGTGCCGGCGCTTGCGCGACTTGTGGTGGCGCGTGATGACAGGCCGACAGCATCGTCGAAACGGCGAGCAGCGCCGCGGGG